>JASIAO010000508.1 GCA_030041955.1 Acidobacteriaceae bacterium
GCAATCTCAAATTTGACGTCCGCGCAACCCAGCCCGCGCCCGTCACCGCAGCCCTTCGCGAGCATCTCGCTCCCGGCGTCCGCGTCCTCGTCTGCGGCTCCACCCTCAACGGCGAAGAAGAAATGCTTCTCGACGCCATGCCCGACGGTGTTGTCATGATCCTCGCCCCGCGTCATCCCGAACGCTTCGCCGCCGTCGCGCAGTTACTCCAACGCCGCGAAATTCGATGGGCCCGCCGCTCCGAATGGCTCCGGAACCCCGTTCCAATCACTCCCGGCACCGTCTTCCTCCTCGATTCCATCGGGGAGCTGGCCTCGGTCTATTCGCTCGCTGAGATCGCCTTCGTCGGCGGCAGCCTCTTGCTCTATGGCGGCCACAATCCGCTTGAACCTGCGCAGTTCGGCGTCCCCATCCTCACCGGTCCAAGCTACGAAAACTTTCGCGCTATCGTCGAAACCCTGCTCGCGCAGCAGGCCATCCGCGTCGTCGAACCGCAGCAGCTCCGCACCGTCCTCGCCGAGATGTTCTCCGATCCCGCAGCCTCGCACGCGATGGGCGACCGTGCCCGCCGCGTCTTCGAGAGCGAAGCCGGCGCCACCGCGCGATCTCTCGACGCCATCCTCGCGATCCTGGAGGCTCGCCCATGACTCGCGCCCTCCTGCCATTGGTCCCGCTCTACGCTGCCGCCGTGGACGCGAAAAATCTTGCGTGCGATCGCGGCTGGGTGCGCGCCGATCATCTGCGCTGGCCCGTTGTCAGCGTGGGAAATCTCTCCGTCGGCGGTTCCGGCAAAACGCCCCTCGTCATTCGCCTGGCCGAGCTGCTGCGCGAGCAGGGAATCGCTGTCGATGTCCTCTCCCGCGGCTACGGCCGCCAATCCACAACAGTCGCTCAGGTCGATCCCAACGGCTCAGCCGAGGAGTTCGGTGACGAGCCCCTGCTCATCGCGCGCGCCACCTGCGTCCCCGTTTATGTCGGATCGAGCCGTTACGCAGCAGGCGAACTCGCCGAACGCGACGCAACCACCCCTCATGTCCATCTCCTCGACGATGGCTTCCAGCACCGGCGTCTCGCACGCTCACTCGACATCGTGGTCCTGCACCGCAGCGACTTTTCGACGCATCTGCTCCCCGCAGGCCGTCTGCGCGAGCGATTCTCATCCCTCCGCCGCGCGCAAATCATCGCCATGCGCGACGAAGATCAGGATCTCGAGCCGGAGCTGCGCCGCCGTGGCTGCAAGCTCCCCATCTGGTGGATGACCCGCCGGGTCGAAATCCCCGGCGTCTCCTCTGCAATCGCATTTTGCGCCATCGCCCGACCCGATGAATTTCTCTCAGAACTGCGAAAGCAGGGGATCGCCATCCCCGCAACACGTTCCTGGCGCGATCATCACCGCTACACCTGCGCCGACATCTCCGCGCTGATTTCCCTTCAGCGTCAGCACCAATCCCAGGCCTTCCTCACTACCGAGAAAGACCTTGTCCGCCTCTCTCCTTCGCATCGTCAAACCCTCCAGTCGGCCGCTCCGCTCCATACCGCGAAGCTGGTCGTTCGGCTACGTGACGAAGGTGCTGCAATGGCCCAATTACTAGGGTTTTTGTCCCAATCCGCCGCCGTCCCTCCACAGTCAACATGAGAAAATAAGGGATTGCCTGACACTTCTCAGACTCTGCGGTTGCTCATTGTTCGTTTGGGCGCGATGGGCGACATCCTGCACTCGCTGCCGGCCGTCACCGCGCTCCGCCAGGCCCACCCCCAGTGGTTCATCGGGTGGGCGATTGAGCCGCAGTGGCGCGGACTTTTTGCGGCCAATGGCAGCGCGCCGCGCACCCCGCAGATGCCCCTCGTCGACCACCTGCACATCGTTCCCGCCAAGCGCTGGGCCAAAGCCCCTCTGAGCCCGGCAACCTGGCAGGATATGGGCCGCGTGCGCCGCGAGCTTCGCGACCTGCGCTACGACGTTGCCGTGGACATGCAGGGCGCAATCCGCTCGGCCATGGTCGCGCGCTGGGCACGTACCGGCCGCGTGGTCGGCGAAGACCAGCCACGCGAGTTCGCCGCGAAATGGCTCTTCAACCAGCGCATTCCCACCAGCGGCGTCCATGTCATCGAGCAGTCCCTCGAAGTCGCCAACGCCATCGCTGGCGATGACCTCGCGATGACCCTTCCTCTGCTCCCGCGCGACTGCGAAGCCGATGCCCGCGCCGCCGCGCTGCCCCAGCCCTTCGTCCTGCTCAGCCCCGGAGCCGGTTGGGGCGCGAAACGCTGGCCCGCGGAGCGCTACGGCGAAATCGCCCGTCGCCTCACTCAGGCGGGCTACTCCGTAGTGGTCAACAGTGGCCCTGCCGAGGAAGCTCTCGCGCGCGAGATTGCCGACAACAGCAGCGGCGCCGCCACCATCCTCCCGCTGGACATGCCCTCCCTCATCGCCGTCATGCGCCGCGCCACTCTCGCCATCGCCGGCGACACCGGACCGCTGCATCTGGCCTGCGCGCTCGACAAGCCGGTGGTGGGCATCTACGGGCCCACCGACCCCGCGCGTAACGGACCCTTCCATTGCGCGAATCGCGTGCTGCGCCATCCTGAAAGCGTGCGCGACCACACCCGCCGCCCCCAGCCCGAAGCCGGCCTGCTCACCATCACCGCGGCAGACGTCACAGAGGCCGCGCTCGATCTGCT
>JASIAO010000509.1 GCA_030041955.1 Acidobacteriaceae bacterium
AGAAGAAGAGGATGAACCACGGGAGACGAATTCTGGCGCGGCTCCGGCGCGCGACGGCCGTCCCCACCGACATCGGGACGATCCACAGCGCTCGTGCCAGCTTCACCGTCGTGGCAATGGTCAGCGCGACTGCCCCGTAGCGTGCTGCGGCACCCACCACCGAGCTAGTGTCGTGGATGGCCAATGCGGCCCACAAACCAAATTGCGCCTGCGAGAGATGCAGTGCGTGGCCAATGACGGGAAAAATGAACAACGCCACCGAATTCAGCACGAAGACCGTGCCCATCGAAACCGCCAGAGCCTCTTCACTGGCGTCGGTCACCGGAGCCAGCGCGGCAATCGCGCTTCCTCCGCAGATTGCGGTACCGGCCGAGATGAGGAATCCCTGAACCCTGCCCACGCGCAGCAGCAGCGCCAGCCCAATCCCAATCAGCATCGCAAACGTGATGCCCATGGCGGTGTAGACAAAGCCGGAGCGGCCCACCCGCACTACCTCTCCGAGATTCATGCCGAAGCCCAGACACACTACCGACGCCTGCAACAGGAATTTGGAGAGCCGCCGAGCGTCGACGTGGTACTGATGTGCGGTAGCGAGCCCGTAGGCCAACCCGCAGGCCAGCGCAAGGGGAGGCGACAGTACTCCGCTGGCCGCCAAAATGATCCCCAGGAAGAAAAGGTTCTTTACCATAGGCTCATGGTGACGGGATCGTCAGTGACGGTCCAGACGGAAATCCGAATGATCGATAAGTTTTGCTTATCGCCCGCGCTGCCCTGGCGTTTCCTGCCGCAGCTGCGCTTCCGCCTGCGCGAAGCGCTCGAATGCGCCCGCAGGTCCATCGGGTACCGGGCCGGAGGCGCGGATCAGCGTAAAGTCGCGGCGCATGTCAAGACCCTCCACGGGAATCACTCGCACCGTGCCCAGCCGCAGCTCCTTGCGGATCGCCCATTCGGAGACAAAGCCTACCCCGAGCCCCGCTTCGACCGCCGAAACAATGGCGACGATGGAGTCGAGGTCCATGGCGATGCGCAGATCTTTCAGCCTGATCCCCGCGCGGCGCAAGGCCAGCTCCTCCACGCGCCGCGAACCCGACCCGTGCTCGCGCATCAGCAGCGGAACCTCGGTGAGTGCTCTCACTGTCGCCGGTGTCTTCTCCGGCCAGGGGTAGCGTCGCCCCGCAATCAGCACGAGCCGATCGGCAAACAACCGCTGTCGAAACACATCGCGGCTCGACACTGGACCCTCGATGATTGCCAGGTCGATCTCTCCCTGCGTCAGCGCCGCGACTATCTGCTCGGTGTTGCCGCTCTTCACCACAGGCTGCACCCGTGGATGCTGCTGCAGAAATCCGCGCAGCAGGTAGGGCAGAACGTACTGGGTCACCGTCATCGAGGCGCCGATGCGCAACTCGCCCACTGTTTCGCCGCGCGCCTGTTCCAGTGCGGCCAGTGCCTCCTCGGCCAGCCGCGCCCCGCGCCGCGCATAGCCCAGCAGCACTGCTCCGGCTTCAGTGAGCCGCACGCCCGCCTTGCCCCGGTCGAACAGCTTCGTGCCTACCTCTTCTTCGAGCGTGCGAATCTGCTGGCTTACCGCGGGCTGGCTGAGGTGCAGTCGCTCCGCCGCGCGCCGAAAGCTGGCTTCCTCGGCTACCGTGCGAAACACCTTCAGGCGAAAATTCTCCATTCCTTTTTTGCGCTTTCTCTGTCTTCCAGCGCTATCGGGACATCGCGACCGGATCGCGCCTTCATTCTTGCAGAATCCGCACGCTATTCGCGGCTTCCTGTCGGGAAAGCCGCCGCGGTATCATCGTCGGCGTGCGCGCCCTTCGCGTCATTCCCATCCTGCGCATCTTCTCCGTGGAAAAGGCGCGCGAGTTCTATCTCGACTATCTTGGTTGCCACCTCGACTGGGAGCATCGCTTCGAGCCTACGGCGCCTGCGTATATGCAGGTTTCGCGAAACGGATTAGTGCTGCATCTTTCGGAGCACTACGGCGATGGCTCTCCGGGAACGAGCTTTCAGGTGGACTTCGAGGGAGTCCGCGAGGTGCACGCTGAGCTCTCCGCGAAGAATTATCCCTATTGGCGGCCGGGCATCACGGAGACGTTCTGGGGCACGCCGCGGCTGGTTTTGCTGGATCCATTCGGCAACCAGCTGGCCTTGTGCGAACCGAAGAAAGAAGCGCCAACGGGGAACTAATCGGCCTCGGCGAGCTCACGGTCGACATTGTGGGTGGTCATGAAGCGCTCGAGGGCTTTCATGGCGCAGTTCTGGCCGCAGAGATGGCGCATCTCGGGATTGCGACTCTCGGCGGAGTTCCACGGCAGGATGGTGAACGCCTGATGCGGCTGGCCTTCGTCGTAGCAGGGCACATCACCGAGCAGCAGCATCCACCAGTGGTTCGATTCGCCCTTCTTTTTCCCGCAGATGTCGCAGGTGTACGAAACATCCCAGACCATGGGTCACCTCTCCCTGTAGCCCTACGGTACAACCAATCGCGTGCGCCGTGAAAGTATTTCGCAGCGCGCAGCGTGAAAACAGCGAGTCGCTATCCGTGCTTTGGATTACGCGGCATGGTGCGCCGCAATGGATGCAGCGCGGCACGTGGAACGCCCGGCGAGGCGACCGCTTTCGTGGTTTGAATTGCCCGGGTTTTCCAGGGACGAACGACCTGCGGGTGACGAGGCTTGTCCATGGCGGACCTCCTCGCCTCCAGTGTAGTCCCCGGGGGCGCCGATGTTACGCCCTGGGATCAGATCGAATTGAACCGTGGCTACTGCGGCGCCGGGCCGCGGACGATCTGCACCAGATCGTCAGGCTGAATGTGCTTCGCAAAAGCCTCGCGCACCTGATCGGCGGTGAGCGTGTCGTATTTCTTTGCAGCAATGATCGGTTCGTCGAGCGGCAGGCCGATAACAGCGCGGCTGAGTAGTCCGCCGGCGACTGCATCCTCGCTGGATTCGCTGAGCGGGATGGAGCGCAGCAACAGCGCCTTGGCCTGGTGGAGTTCCGTGGGCGAAACATCCTGCGTGCGCATCTGGTTAAGATCTCGTATCACGAGTGCCTTCGCTTTGGAGACGTTAGGCGGATCGCAGCCGTACTCGACGGTGTAGCTGGCGCGGGTTTTGGAGGCGTTGAGGCTTGCGTCAACCGAGTAGACATAGCCTGCAACCTGACGCAGGTCGTGATAGAGCCGTGTGGCGTAAAATCCGCCGCCCAGCACGTGGTTGCCGAGCTCCAGCGGATAGTAATCCGGGCTGAAGCGGTTGATGTCGATCTGCTCAGAGAGAATGGCGAGGTCCTGCACGCGCTCGGGATCGGGAACGGTCGCGGCAGAGGGTTTGTTGAGCGGCACGGGTGGCAGCGTGGTATTCGGTTTAGGGCCCTCCGCGTGCCAATCTCCGAACCACTTCCCGATGGTGGTCTTCGCCTCTTCCGGCGTCACGTCGCCGATGACGACGATAGTGGTGAGGTCAGGGCGAACTGTGGTGTCGTGGTACTGCTTCACCGCATCGAGCGTGAGATTCTGGACCGTCTGTGGAGTGGTTTCGCGCAGGACGGGATCGCCCGCCGGCAGCAGCGCCAGATCGAGAGCGCGCGAGGTCTTGTAGCCCGGGCTCTGCAGGTTGCCGGCAACGAACTGCGCCGTCTGATGCTGCGTGATCATGAAGGCGCGCTGCGGCAGTGCCGGGTGCAGCTCGTTGTCGGCCAGCAGCTGCACGCCGCGATCGAAATACTCTTTCAGCACCTTCAGCGAGAAGTCGTAGCCGGCGCTCTCATTGGCAGCAATGTCGTCGAGCGCCTTCTGGAAGGCGATCCGATCGAGCGAGGTGGTGCCGTAAGAATAGAGGCCGTCGAGGACGTCAGCGAGGCCATCCTGGCCTTTCGGCGTTTGCAGGTCAGAGTTGTGCTCAACACGGCCGAAGACGCTCACGGTGGGGCTGGTGGTGTCGGTCCGAACGATAAGTCGGATGCCGTTGGGCAGCTTCGTGTCGGAAATCGGAATGAATGTGGTGGGCACCTGCAGCTTGTTCAGCTCTGCCTCGGCCCACGCGGGCAGCTCGACCGGTTTTGTGGGCGCTTCGGTGACGGTCTCGGCGCCGCCAAAGCCTTTGCCCGAAACCGGCGCGCCCGACGGCGTGGGCTTGAGGGTTGCGGTGATCGTCGCCGTATTCAGCAGGTATTCCTTCGCGACGCGATCGACATCGGCGACCGTAACCTTGCGCATGGCGTCGATGTCTTCCTCAGGGGAATTGCGGCCTTCCGCGGCCAGAGCGTTTGACCACACATCGGCCAGGCCGGGGATGGAGTTGCGCTGGAACTCCGCTTGCGCGATCTCGGCGCGTTTGGCAGCATCCACAAGGTCGGCAGGAACTCCTTTGGCGGCGTAGTTCTGGATGATCTGCCGCATTTCCTCGATCGCGGGAGCCGTGTCCACGCCGGCGGGTTGGGCCACCAGGCCAAAAGCCACACTGGCCTTCGGATACGTCTCGGCGAGCCCGAATTCAGCGGCGAGCGCCTTGCCGGCTGGAACCATGCCGTAGAGATTGGCGCGCTGGCTGGCGAGCACGTCGCTGAGGATGTTCATCGCGGCGAAATCGGGCGAGTCGGTGCCGGGCATGCGCCACGCGATAAAGCCGAGGACGTAGGGAAGGTTGCTGTCGATAGTGAAGCTCTCGGATTTGACCGGCTGAAGTTGGATCTCAGGACGCGGCGGAAGTGGATGGGAAGGGATGCCGGCGTAAAGATCCTTGATTTTCGCAAGCGTGGCGTCGGGATCGACGTCGCCCACGACGATGAGGATCATGTTCGACGGCGTGTACCACTTCTCATAAAACGCTTGGAGCATGGCGCCGGTGGTAGCGTCGAAAGAGGGACGCGTGCCCAGCGGATCGTGCGCGTAAGGTGTGCCGGCGAAGATGTCCTGATTGAGGCGGTTGATGAATTTGTAGGTGGGGTTGGAAAGATCGCGGGCGACTTCCTGCTCAATCGCGCCGCGCTCCTTGTCCCACTGGTCCTGCGAGTCGTCGATGCCATGGAGGCAGGCAGCCTGGGCGTGGAGGGCAACATCAACGTCGGCGGCCGGGACCGTTTCGAAGTACTGCGTGATGTTCTGTTGGGTATCCGCGTTATTGTCGCCGCCAAGCAGGGCGAAGATGGCGGCCGTCTGATCGGCGGTCATGCCCTGACAGCCGCGGAAGGCCATGTGCTCCTGGGCGTGGGCCATGCCGGGAAAGCCCTCGGGAGTTTCGTCGCCACCGACGAGGAAATTAGCTTCGACGGTGACCACGGGAGCGAGCGTATTGCGCAGGATGACGACGCGCATCCCGTTGGGCAGTGTGGTGCGAACGGGCGGAGCGGCGGCGGCGCGCAGCGAGGGCGCAACCAGGAAAACGAGCAGCAGAATCGGCAGAAAGAAGACAAAACGCAGTTTCACAAGCACCCTCCGCGGGGAATGACCCACGTTGGCATAGTAAAGGAAGGGGTGCGGGCGTGGGTCTCGGGCGGGGCCGGTGGTAAACTTGGGGAGCAGACCTCTGCGTTGTCGGGACGTGGCTCAGCCTGGTAGAGCACTCGCTTGGGGTGCGAGGGGTCGGCAGTTCAAATCTGCCCGTCCCGACCATTTCTGGAATTAATCACTTGCACGATTCCGCATCCTGGCGGGAGCCTGAGCGCGAGGCCCAGATCGCGCAAGCAGGATTCGGCCCATGTCACCGCCTCCAACTATCTCAAAAGCTTAGCCTCTCGCTG
>JASIAO010000510.1 GCA_030041955.1 Acidobacteriaceae bacterium
GCGGCAGTGTAAGCCTGCTGCTTCCTGGGCGGGAGGGGGACGCCGGTGCCGTGCGGCGCGGTCGACACCGCGTCGGCGGGCGAGCGTGCCACCACGGCGAAGCATCCACCCCAGCCAGGCATGAGGAGAGGGTGCCATGGACGCCATGCCATTGCCGCTGACCGGCGGATGCCAGTGCGCGGCGGTTCGATACGAAATCGCGCATGTGCCGCTGGCGGTGTACGCCTGCCATTGCACGCATTGCCAGCGCATCACCAGCAGTGCCTTCTCGATCGGCGTCGTGGTGCCGGACGCGGCCTTCCGGCTGACGGCAGGAGTGCCGCGTACGGCGCCCGACCAGGTGGCCGACAGCGGACGCATCAAGACCCGGTGGATCTGCCCCGACTGCGGCACGTGGTTGTTCGGAAATCCGTGGCCGGGGACCAGTTATCCAGGCCCGGTACGGATCGTGCGCGGCGGCACGCTCGACGATGCGCCACGGCTGCGGCCAGGCATGCATTACTGGACACGCAGCAAGCAGCCCTGGGTGGTGTTGCCGGACGACGCGACGCTGGTCGACACGCAGCCCGACAGCGGCTGAAAGCGACGCGCTGTTGTTGGGAAGGCTGTGGGCGAGGTCGCTTGTTGCCAAGCGTGCGGTGCGAGAAGCGATCATGCCGCGGACAGGCTGGAATCGGACCGATACCGATTCGCCGGATTGCTGATGTACGCCGTCGTACGTGTGTCATTGCGGAGCGCGAAGCGCAGGGACAATCGCGATCGATCGGCGCTTGGACGGATACCGGCCACTCGACGAGGATTGCTTTGGCGCTTCGCTACTAATCCTACTGAGTCGCAAACCGGCAGCCAATCGCCGGCGCCGGTCTGCACACCACCATGGCGCGAATCGGCGGCAGACTGGTAGCGGTCAAGATTCGAACTTCCGACGGAGGGAGGCTTGGATCTTCAGAACAACCGCGGCACCGAGGCCCGCTTCGAGGCCTATGCCGCAAAGCTGGCAGCGGGCTTGGGCCACGCCGACCGGGTGAGGCCGTTCCACGATTACTGCGTCGGCCTGCTGTCGGCCGAAGGCCGCAAGAGCGTCGAGCCGCTGGCAGCGCTGACCGCGCCGGAGCGCACCTCGGCCCAGCATCAGTCGTTGCTGACGTTTGTCGCAGAATCGCCGTGGTCAGATGACATCATGCTGGCAGAGGTTCGCAAGCAGGTGTTGCACGCGATCACCCGCAAGGAGCCGATCCAGGCCTTCATCATCGATGACACCAGCTATCCGAAGAAGGGCAAGCACTCGGTTGGGGTGACGCGGCAGTATTGCGGCGAGCGTGGCAAGCAGGACAATTGCCAGGTCGCGGTCAGCCTTTCGGTAGCCACCCACCAGGGCAGCCTGCCGGTCGCCTATCAGCTCTATTTGCCGCAGGACTGGGCGGATGATGCCGCACGGCGGGCCAAGGCCGGCGTGCCGGCAGAGATTGAGTTCCGCACCAAGCCGGAGATCGCATTGGCGCAGCTGCGTGCGGCGCTCAGCGCCGGCCTGTCGGCGGCCCTGGCGTTGGCCGACGCTGCCTATGGCAACGATGGCAAGTTCCGCGCCGGGATCACCGCCGCGGGATTGCTCTATTCGGTCGGGGTATTCTCCAGCCTGCTGGTCTGGCGGCCCGGCGAAGAACCGCCGCCGCAGGAGCAGGGCGGACGAAGACCACGGCGCAAAGCCGGCGAGACGCGCCCGGAGCCGGTGCAGGTGAAGACGCTGGCGAAGCAACTGCCCGCCGATGCCTGGCAGACCATCTCCTGGCGGGAGGGCAGCAACACGGTGCTCACCTCGCGGTTTGCGCGCCAGCGGGTGCGCCCGGCGCCGCAAGCGGCGCGCGGTGGCGAACTGGCCGCAGAAGAGTGGCTGCTGATCGAGTGGCCGGAGGGCGAAGCCGAGCCAACGCGCTATTGGTTGTCCACCTTGCCGGCCGACATCTCGTTCGAGCGTCTGGTCGATCTGACCAAGCTGCGCTGGCGGATCGAGCGGGACTACCAGGAACTGAAGCAAGAAGTGGGGCTCGATCATTATGAAGGACGCGGTTGGCGGGGCTTTCACCACCACGCCAGCATCTGCATCGCTGCCTACGGGTTCCTGATCTCCGAAATGGAGACGATCCCCCCCTCAGCAGGTTCCCAAACCTGGTACGGCAGGCGATCTGGCGTTCCCGCCGGTTACCGACCCGGAGGCGCCGCCGCTGCGCACGCAGCGCCACATGCCAAACTCGATCGCGACCCTGCGCCTGCGCTTGGCGCGGATCCTGGTTCGTACACTGCCGCGGTGTCCCTGCTGCGGCCGAATCCGGCCGCGGCAAGATGTGCGGATTGAATGACGCAGTAGGACTAGCAAGAAAGACCGGTCGCCCCCTCCCCCTGGCCTTGGTCCGCTTCGCGGCCCAAGCCCACAAGGGGAGGGGGAACCCTAGGCCCCGTGCAGTTTCATCCAGCCGCAGGTCGGCCGGTGGCAACTCGCAATGACATGAAACCTGCTGTGCCGCGCTTCTCAGATCGAGGGTGCCAGAGTGGCACGGCACGACCTTTTGGAGCTACAGCGCCCCGCCCTTGCGTCCCGCCAACGCTCCCAGCCGCAGCCTCAGCGCGTTCAGCTTGATGAAGCCCTGCGCGTCGAACTGGTCGTATGCGCCCTGGTCGTCTTCGAACGTGACCGTCTTCTGCGAGTACAAACTGGCCGGCGATTCGCGCCCGATGATCGTGGCATTGCCTTTGTACAGCTTCAGCCGCACGCGGCCGGAGACGCTGTGCTGGCTGGTATCGATCAGCGCCTGCAACATCCGCCGCTCCGGGCTGAACCAGAAGCCGTTGTAGATCAACGTGGCATAGCGCGGCATCAGGCTGTCCTTCAGATGCGCCGCCTCGCGGTCCAGCGTGATGCTTTCGA
>JASIAO010000511.1 GCA_030041955.1 Acidobacteriaceae bacterium
GAGAGGAACTGCACAGTCGAGGCGGGGATGGTCTTGCGCGGGGACGGCTTGCTTTCGGGCCGTGCCTCGATTTGGGCGCGCAGCTCGGCGATCTGCTGCTCGGCGGCTTCGAGTTTCTTCTGCAACTCCGATTCGCGGCTGTTCTCGACCGTGGCGACCATGCGGCGGATGTCGCCGTCGCGCTCCTCCATCATGGCGACGGTGCGCTCGAAGAGCGACGCTGCGGCCTCGATGCGAGCCTCCAGGCGTTCCAGGCTCTCGCTCAGCGTGCCCATGTTTTCTCCCTGGGTTTCCATTGGTTTTCCTTTCTGGTTGAGCTGTTCCGGAAGGCCGCGCCTGCTCCTTCGCGGGGGTGGTGGCGTTCGGCGCGGCCGGCGCGCGCGGCCAGGGTGCGGCAGCGCTGCGGCCGGATCTCGAACGACGTGTTGCGGTAGGCGGCCTTCTCGCGCAGCAGGATGGCTGCGCCGGTGAAGGTGGCGCGGGTCAGCGTCCAGATCTCCGCGCGCATGTCGGCGACGTGGGCGTCGGCCAGCTCCCAGGACATGCCCATCGATCCCGGCGCGGATTGCCGCACCTGGCGCTCGACCTCGGGAAAGTCCTTCGCGTAGAGATAGCCGGCGACGGTGAGGCGCGAGCCTTCCACGTCGGCGTGGGTGATGATGCCGCACTTGCGCCGGGCGTCGTGGCCGTCCCAGCTGGGCGCGCAATCCACGGCCATGCCCAGCAGCGACGGCAGCGCGGCGAGCGCGGCGGCGCGGGTGAGAATCACGCGGTGTCCGCGCGCGCCCGCCGGCGGCTTCGTGCTCGGCTCGTCGACCAGCGTGAGCACGCCCGAGAAGGGCGTGCGGTTCGGATGGCCGGCAACCTCAGGCAGCAGGACGGCCATGGCTTCGAGCTTCATGACTGGCTCTCCTCGTTGTTCAGGGTGATGGTGTCGTGATCCTCCTTCTGGATGGATATCTGCGCCGGCTCGGGCAATGGCGCCAGGCCGCGCATGGAGCGAACTTCGTTGACAGTGAGCACGCCGGCGGCCAGCAGCGCGGTCTGCATCTCGACCTCCTGCATCTCGTCGGTGGCGTCGAGGTCGTTGAAGACGAACTCGAACTCCGGCCAGCCCAGACGCTTCGCGAAGAGATCGCGCGTGAAGTGCTCGGCGACCAGCCGCGCCAGCGGCACGATCGCGGAGTGGAACGCCTCGTCGAGCAGCGCGCCCGCGGTGGAGCGGTTCACGTCCTGCTCGAGACCCAGCAGCACCGGCGGCAGCGAAAAGGCGTTGGCCATCATGCGGATGAGGAACTGCTGCCAGTTCAGGCGCAGGTCGGCGTCGGTGCCCTGGGCGAAGCGCAGGATCTCCGGCTTCTGCTCTGTCGAGAGAATCGGAACGCGTCCGGTGCCTTCGATCTCGTCCTGCCACCAGCGGATGAGGCGCTCGTGCTGCGCGGGCGTGGCCTCGTTGATCCAGAGCGCGTACTGCACCACCGCGTTGCTGGCCAGCTTGCCGGCGAAGCGATGCGCGCTCAGGAAGGCGTTAACCGTCTCGAAAGCGACCTCCAGCGGGCCCAGGCCGAAGGGCGTATAGCTGCGCGGGTTCATGCGCACGTACATCAGCTGCCGGTCTTCGAGCGGGATGACGGAATCGCTGCCGGCGAGTCCGGTGGCTTGCGCGTAACGGATCGAATCCGGCTGACCGTTCCACTTCGGGTCGATGCGAACGCTGGCCCCGTCGACCGGCCACAGCTCGAAGGGCTGCGCGGCGTCGCCGGTGAGCTCCATCTCGATGGCCCCGAAGCCGCCGACCAGCGCGTCCTCGATGGTCTGCTCGAGCAGCGTGCGAAAGGAGTCGGAGGCGTTGGGAAATTCGAGCGAGCGGCGCAGGATTTTTCCTCGCTTCGCTGCGAAGGCCACCTTGTCCGGGTCCTGATCGCGCTTCAGCCGCACCTGCCAGTCCATCGCCGCCACGCGGTCCTTGATCAGGTTGATGGCGCGGCGGACCACCGGCGTCTCCGCGAACCTGCGCAGATTCGCCGGGGTCGGCTTGGGCAGCGGCCGCGCCGGGATGACGTAGGGGGCAAGTACCGCGGGCAAGGCCACGGTTTTGCGCGCGGCAGGCTGCGCGGTTTCGCCGCCGCGTCCTGCCTGCAGCAGCGCCAGCGCCCGCCTGCCCAGCGCCTGTCTTATGTCTCTAATCTTCACGTTGTCCTGGCTCCTTCCCTTCGCACCGCAAATAGAAAAGGCATGGCGATGTGCCATGCCCTGTGTAGCTGTTAGCTGCTAGCCGTTAGCTAAAAGCAAAAAACCAAGAGCTAAACCCTCAGCTCTCTCCTTGCCGTTTCCGCAACGCGCTCCAGGTCGTTGACCGTGAGCACGCGGATCTGCTGCGCTTCCATCGTTTCCACGCCGAAGCGGTACTCGTCGATGCGGTCGGTTTCGGCCGGCAGATCCCCTTCTCCGTCGCGCAGCCGGGGCCCCCGTCGAGCCTGCTCGCCGGGGTGGAGCGGCTCGACGATGGCGGTCAGCTCCAGCTCCGCGCTTTCGATTCTCGCCACGCCCGCGCGCAGCGCCGGCGCCGAGAAAGCCAGCACTTTCGCCAGTTCCACGTCGCTCGAGAGCGATACCGCGTGGAACATGCGGATGACACCGTTGGGCCGATAGCCGCAGTCGATCTTCAGCGGATCGCCGGCGCGCGTGTAGGCCGAAGCGGCGATGCGGCGCTGCATCAGATCCCACACCCGCGCCTGCTCGAAGCGGCTGCGCATCGCGCGGGCGATGGCGGCGCGTCCGCTCAGCGCCTTTCCGGGTTTCTGTTTGTGGGGCTCCACGTAGAGCCGCATCAGCTCGTCCATCTGCGCGGGCAGGTTTTCCGCGAGACAACCCTTCGGCTCCGTAATTTGTAACAGATGCGAGAACGAATCCTCGACAATCGCCAGCAGCGGCTTTGTGTTCGGATCGGATTCCGCCAGGCGCTGCCGCATCTCCGCTTCCATGGCCTCCAGCATCGCCGTGTCGGCGTCGGGATCGATGCAGCGCACCCGTCCCCAGTCGCGGGTGAAGCGCACCTGCGCGGACTCGGGATGGGCCGAGTCGCGAAGCAGCACGCCGATGTTCACGAATTCGTTCTTCACCGGGTCCGGCACGTAGCGGACGAGGAGAAACTCGCAGAGGATGCGCTCGTTCACATCACCCTCCTCGGTACAGCATCGGTCCATTTCGGATGGAAAAGCGATCTGGAAGGTCCGCCCTGCGCCGACGAATTCCACTTCGGGAAGGGCTGGCGCGACGATTCCCGGAACGCCGTGATCAGATCCCGAACCTGGGTCCGCCGCTCCATCAGCTTCTCCACCAGCCTCTCCAGCAACGATGCATCCCCCTCGTACCACTCCGGCGGAACGGTTTCGGCGACGGCCCACACCGCCTCCGGCGCGACCGTCTCGATGCGGCTCAGCCACGGCTCGAAGCTCTCCCATCCGGTTACCTCGCGGTAGACCAGATTGCGCATGTAGACGCCACGCAGGGGCGCGTCGAGAAAGCGCCACTCGCCCGCGTTGAAGCAGAAGCCCTGATCGATGAAGGCCGCGGTGTAGCGGCGCTCCCGGCCCCTGCGATGAAAGAGCGCCTGGCGGCCGTTGGCGTTGCAGGTCCACTTGTCCAGCGCCAGCGCTCCGGCAAACTCATGCAGGTTGCGTACCTCGCTCAGCTGCTCCTCGGGCAGATAATCTGACCTGTGGCCGGGCATCAGCCCGCCCACCAGTTGCGAGCCGAACTGCAGGCCCGGCCGGCAGCGCTCGCGGCGCTGTCCCAGATCCATCTCCAGCTCCGGCGTGCGCTCGATCAGCCACGGCGTTACCTCCACGACCTCGCAGGCCGGAACCGTGAGGCCGATGAGGGCGGCGAGGCGCGTGCCCAGCAGCTCGTTGGGCAGGACGCGCAGATGCTGGGGGTTGTTCTGGAACTTGACCACCCAGGCGTTGCCGTCCTCGCCCAGCATCAGGTGGCTTTGCGCCCCGCCCCGCATCCTTCGAATTTGCTGCACCGCCAGAACCGCCACGCGCCCTCCGAACGTTCTCGAACCGGTCTCACAGATGACCGGTTCTCATGCTACTTCAAGTACCTCTTCGCGGACGGCCAGTGCGATGGCCATGGCCATCACGCAGTCGTCGTGCTCGCCGGCCCGCGCGCCGCTCTGCCCGTTGGCGTGGCGGACGAAGCTGCGGCACTCCTGCAGCAGCCGCTGGCTGGCAAACAAGCCGGGCGTTTCCACCAGCGCCGCCTCGAGCCGCCCCAGCATCAGCGGACGGGTTGCGGTGTTGGTCGGCCAGCCGTCCTGGCCGTGGTACTGGTAGACATGCTCATACCGGCAGACGCCGCGCAGATGCGCCAGCACGCCGAAGCCGTGGTTGTTGCGCTCCACCGCCAGCAGCGCGCCGTGGTACTCCTTCGCCAGCGCCGCAGACTCCTCGGCCAGCTCCAGCGGCGTGCGATGCCCGTGCAGCTCCGCGCATTGCATCGCGCTGGTCAGGTCGATCACCTGCGCTGCCGCGTAGTCGCCGTCGATTCCGCCTCCCGCAGGATCGACCGCGACCAGATATTTCCGCCCTGCCTGGGGTGGCAGCCAGATGCGCAGCTCTCCGTTGCGCCGCGTTTCCGCCGGATCAGTGACTTCCCGCAGCCGGCGCTCGATGGCGCCGGTCTCGAAAATACATTCGCCGCTGGCCAAAAAGCAGGAGTCCGCGTCTTCGGCGTACTCCTGTTTGGCCAGGCCGCGAAAGTTCTCGCGGATCCGGCGGCGGTAGGCGATCCTCTCGTGCGTGAGGCCGTGCTTTTGCATCAGTTCCTTCTCTTCGTCCGTGAGCGACTCTTCAGCGACCGCCTCGCCGGTGTAAGCCGGCTCCAGCCACCACGGAAAAAAATGCCGGACCGTTCCGGTCAATTCCGCCTCCTGCCACTCCTTCCAGAAGCAACCCGATGCGCCGTTCGGCGTCGACTCCATGACCAGATCGCCCGTCGGCGAGAGCGTGGCCATCAGGCCGTACAGCGTGTCGGCCGCGTCGCCCGGCCAGCGCGCCAGTTCCGTGCAGTGCAGGTTGCCGATGGTGAGCCCGCGGCCCGCATTGCGGTCGCCGGCCGTCTCCACCAGGTACTCGCTGTCCAGCTCCGGGATCAGCAGCCGCCGCGCGCTCGGCCTGGCCGACTTCAGCGCGCCCCTGCGCAGCGCCTCCGGCAGCCGCGACAGGAAGCGGTGCACGATGCGGAAGATCTGCTCCGCGGCCTCCTGCGTATGCGCCACCAGCACCGTCACCGTGCCCGGATGCGTGATGGTCCTCAGGAAATACTGCCCGGCAATCCATGTCGTGATGCCCATTTGCCGGGCTTTCAGGACGATGTTTCTCTGCTTCCCACACGATTTTGCAGCGTATTGTTTCTGTGCCTCGTTTGCGATCAGCTTCACAAACTGAGGCCGCCGGTCGCGAATGTAAAGGACCTCCCCTGCCAGTTCGGTTGCCGCCTGCGCGCTCTGGTCCATCTGTTTGCCCAGCGCGACCAGTCCCTCCCTGGACCCGTCTGCCAAATCGAATTCGCCCATGGCCGGCCGCTACTGGTTCATGGTGTATTCCATGGTGAGCTGGGCATTCTGCGCGCTGGTGGTGCATCCCACGCCCGCGGTCTGCACGCCCATCGACAGATTGTGCCCGGCCACGATGGAAACGCCGCTGACCGCGTTGCGATAGGCCCAGGTTCCCGAGGCCAGCGTTATCGTCTTCAGCCACGCCGACGAGCTTGCATCGTAGATCCCAATCACCGGCCAGGTGGTGCACCCCGCCGGCGCCGTGCCCACCGCGATATCGAGGCGCGTCATGGTGATTGCGGCCGACGGCGTCCAGACCGAGCCCAGCGAGTTGTTGGTCGAGGTCCCGAAGGTCCCGCCGAAGTATCCGTACCAGGTGAAATGCCAGGACTGCAGGCAGTTTGCTGCGCCGTTGGCGGCAATTCCCGTGGAGTAATACCCGGTGGGACATTGCGACGGCGTCGCGGCCAGCGCGGTGGCCGTGGCTGCGTTGACCGTCGCCGCCGAGCTGCCGGCGACATACCAGTTGTTATCCGGACCGCAGACCAGAGTCTGCGTGGAAGGCGACGAGAGCACCAGCGTCGTGGCCGAAGCGCCTTGGCTGTAAATCAGCTGCGAGCTGGTCGTCTCGAGGGTGACGGTATTCGACGAGGTGTCGGACTTGACGATGGTGAACTCGAGGCCGGTCGGCGACGCTCGGTCGGGCAACGCGGCGTAGCAACTGGGCAGCGTCAGCACCTGCGGGCCGGCGGCGGCGTTGGCAATCACGTTCTTGTTGGCCGCGGTCAGCGTCAGCGCGGGGGCGGTGTTGATGACGGTGCTGAGGGCGATGCCGCCGCTGGAGCGGATCGTCCCCTGGTAGGTCACGTTGAAGAACGGATTCTGCCCGGAGAAATGCGCCTGGAAGGCGTCGCCCTGGTAGCCTGTATAGAGCTGCGCGGCAAAGGCCGGGTAGCTGGCTGCCGCGGCGATGGGCGTGGACCACACGCGCGGCACGGCGCTGCTGGCGTCCGCGACGTTGGCGCCGCCCGAGGAGAAGCCTGTGACCTGCGCCGGCTCCAGCGCCTGATAGTAATTGCCGCAGCCGCTGAGGTGGTGAACGCTCGCGAAGGTGGGCGGATCGCCGGCCGTGCCTGCGTAGGTGATCCAGTTCGCGCTCGAGTTCATCTCCAGGCAGTCGACGTCGGCGATGAGCAGATTATTTGTAACCGTGGCGGCTACGTATGCGAGATTCGCCGCCGGGAAGCTGGTCAGATCGGGCCACTGGATGTGCCCGCCGTGGATGGCGATGCCGTTGGCGCCAATGTAGAACCCTGCGATGGCCGGCGAGTCAGCGTAGGTATCCGTCCACACGCTGCCCGATCCGCCGGTGTCGTAGATCACGTAATTCGTGGCGTAAGAAGCATTGGCCGCCGATCCCGACGACGCGTTGTTCACACAGGGCGCGGTTGTGCAGGTGTAGGGGTAGCCGAAGCCGTGGATCAGATAGCCGGTGTTGCCCGTGCCTTCGTTATCGATGGCGGCGGTGAGCGCGTTGCGCACCACAATGTCGTCCAGATGGCTGTCCATCGCGGTCTGCTGGAGGTGAATGCCGTACGCGGGACGCGCGGCCGGCGTGAACGTGGCGCTCGAATAGCTGACCGTCACATTGCGCAGCAGGAAGTTTGACTGGTGGCCGTTGGTTGTACTCTCCTCGCCCAGCAGAATGCCCTCCGCGGTGGTGTCGTTCACCGCGACATTATCGATCAGCAGGCCGCGGAACCACTGCAGCTCGAATCCGTGCGTGGCATTGCCCCCGGCGAGCAGATTCAGATCGCGGAAGGTGCAGCCCTGCGCCTGCGCGGCATTGCCGAGGAAGAAGACGTCGCCGTTCAGCGCGGCCGGTACAGTGAGCGTGGTGGCCACCTGGGAGCTGTCCGCGTTCATCG
>JASIAO010000512.1 GCA_030041955.1 Acidobacteriaceae bacterium
ATCGCGCAGAAGCTGCACGAGGCGGGCGCGAAGCTGGCTATCAGCTATCAGAACGAGCGCATGCGAGCCGAAGCGGAAGGCCTGATTCTCGATCTGCCCGGCGCAGAGCCTTTCCAGTGCGACGTGTCGAACGACGCGGAAATCGAGCAGGTTTTCGCGAAGATGAAGGAGCGCTACGGCAAGATCGACGTGCTGGTGCACTGCATCGCGTACGCTCCCGCCGAAGACCTGAAGAACGATTTCGTGCAGACGACGCGCGAGGGATTCCGCATCGCGCACGACGTGAGCGTCTACTCGCTGATTGCGCTGAGCCGGGGCGCGGCGCCGCTGATGACGGAGGGCGGATCGATCATCACGCTCACCTACTTCGGCGCGGAGAAAGTCGTGCCGCACTACAAAGTGATGGGCGTGGCGAAGGCTGCGCTGGAAGCGACGGTTCGCTATCTTGCGCACGATCTTGGCAAACAGAACATCCGCGTCAACGCGATCTCCGCCGGGCCGATCAAGACGCTGGCTGCGCGCGGCATTGGGGCGCTGGGCGAGATGCTCAAGTATCACGCAGAGCGCGCGCCGCTGCACCGCAACACGGAGCAGGAAGAAGTGGGCAAGACGGCGGTGTATCTGGCGTCGGATTTGGCCAGCGGCGTGACCGGCGAGACGATTTACGTGGACAGCGGTTACAACATCATGGGGTTCTGAAGACTCCGGCTAACTGGTATCATGGGACCAATCGAAGGGTGATGGAGTTCACCCGAACCGCTGTCGCTGACCATGGCGACAGATGATGACTCCTGGCAGGGCGTCCTGCTGTGGAGTGCTTTCCCGGCTCGATCCCTGAACAACTACAGAGAAGCAGATCGGCGGCGATGGCCTGCTGCGCGCGGGAGACTGCTTTCGATCAGCGAGGAGTCGCCAGTGAGGGGTCGGGGCCATTCAAAGACGCCGAATCAGACCGACGATTCGCCGGGATTGGCGAGCCCTGCGCTCTGCGCAGCCGATGGTGCGCCGGAGGTGACAGGAGCGCGATCTTTGGGGCAGCTCAACGATTCTCAGAGGCGACGGTTAAGCATCACCTGCAGGTACATCGACAGGCTGCTGGCGGACATTGAACAGATCCTCGATTCGGCTGCGTCAGAGTCACCGTTTCCGCGATACATTCTCGATGTCGAGCCGGAGCAGGCGCTGATGGTGGAGGAATGCATCCGGCGATTGCGGGTGGAGTTGCTGCGCGCGCTGGAATGGCAGCAAATGGCGCCGAAACCTCCGGAAATCCCGGCCACGCGGGCGGTGCTGACCAATCTGCATTTCATCGACATCGCGATTGAGGAGCTACGCCCACGGTATTTGAAAGGGTCCGGGGCAGTCCCGGAAGATGCCGTCGAGGGTCTCGACGCGGTCATCCGTTCCCTTCGGGTTCTCGCGAACGATATGGTGCGTTCCCTGTTGCGGGATCCGGATGCAAAAGAGGATGGCTCAGGATCAGGAAAGGGGTTATAAGGAGGACGTTTGCAGAAATACCTGCTCATCGCGCTGGGGGGTGCGCTCGGGTCCGTCACACGCTACTGGGTGGGCGCGACCATCACCAGCCGTCTCGGCGCGCGCTTCCCTTTCGGCACGCTGGCGATCAATCTTTCCGCGTGCGTGATTATCGGCTTCACGCTCACCTTCATCAGCAGACGCGCGGGGATGAGCCCGGCGTGGTTCTATCTGGTGCCGGTGGGCTTTGTCGGGGCTTACAGCACCTTCTCGACGTACGAGTGGGAGACGATGTCGCTGCTGCGCGGTGGAGGCTTTCCCGTCGCCGCGCTGTATGCGGTTGGGAGCCTCGTTCTGGGTTTGGCCGCGGTGTGGGGCGGGATGGCGGCTGCGGAATTTCTATCGTGAAACGCTCTGCAAGTGGCAATCTGAAAGGGGCAGGCATGCCGGGTGAATTATGCTGACGACCGGAAAAGCGCTGAAGGTTTCGATCACCGTGAGCGAAGGCGCCACGTACCACGGAGCCGCCGCGTATTCCTCCATCCTCGACTTCCTTTTCTACCGCGGGGTGAGCGGCGCGACGGTGCTGAAAGGCGTGGCGGGGTTCGGCGCGGATCATCATCTGCACACGGCGAGCGTGGTGGAAGTGTCGGATAAGCTGCCGATCCGCATCGAGTTCGTCGAGAGCCAGGAAAAGGTGGAGCAGTTGCTGGGCAAACTGCAGGAGCTCGCGGGCAGCGGGCTGATTGAAGTGCAGGAAACGAATGTGGTGAAGCCGCCGCGCCACTCGAAGGAGAAAGCGCCGGCGCCGGAGCACCTGAGGATCGAAGGCAAGGCCCGCATGATGCGCATCTACGTCGGCGAGTCGGACCGCTGGCAGGACAAGCCGCTGCACGAGGCGCTGGTGCAGGCGATGCGCGCCAACGACATCGCCGGCGTTACCGTGTATCGGGGCATCGGAGGGTACGGCGCGCACCGGCGCGTCCACAAGGAGAAGCCGTTGCACCTATCGCGGGACGCGTCCATCATGCTTTCTGCGGTCGACACGGAGGAGAAGCTGAAGGGGTTTCTGCCGGTGGTGGATCGGATGGTCGAAGAGGGGCTGGTGGTGCTGTCGGAGGTGGACATTATCAAGTATTCCTGGCGGGCGCCGGAGGTGGACGTGGAGTGATTCGGGGAAGGACGGAGCCTTGCGCATGAAAGAGCAATTCGAAGCGCGCATGCTGCGCATCTATTTCGGCGAAGCGGATAAGTGGCAGGGGCAACCGCTGCAGGAAGCGATCCTGGGGAAGTGCCGGGAGCTGGGTTTGGCCGGGGCCACCGTTTTTCGCGGCATCGAAGGCTACGGCAGCAGCACGCGCGTCCGGCGTGAGCGGGTGTGGAAGCTCTCCCGCGACGCGCCCATGATGATCACGGTGGTCGACACGGAAGCGCAGATTGAGAAACTGCTTCCGCACCTGGACGGGATAGTCGGCGAAGGGCTCATTGCTGTGTCGAAGGTGGAGGTCATCCGCTACACACGATCAGAGACGAAGGCGAAGTCTTCCTGACGAGGTCCGGCTTCGAAGCGAATCATTCGGCGGCGAGCCGCACGCAACACGGAACAGGAAGAAGTGGGCAGGACGGCGGCGTATCCGGCGGATTTGGCCAGCGGGGTCACCGGCGAGACGATTTACGTGGACAGCGGCCACAACACGATGGGGTTCTGAGCGGGCCGCGCTTGCTGTGACTCACTGCAGCAGACCGAAAACGGCGACGCCGCTGGGCGTTCCCACATAGACCTTGCCGTTGACCACCATGGGCGTGATGAACTTGTTGCCGCTCCCGAACTGGTCGCGGCCGTTCGCGGCCTGATTGCTGTTGTAAAGCTCCGCGAGCGTGGCGGCATTGTAGGCGTGGAGCACGGCGGGAGAGGAATTTTCGACGGCCCAGACAATCCCGTTCGCGGTGCCGTTGGCGCTCACCGACGGCGTGGTTCCAGGATATTCAAAGGCGTTCGAGCTTTGCACGGTCGGCGTTGACGCCAGCTTTGCGTTGGAGATGGGGAAGGCCTTGAGGTTGTCGCCGACCGCGCCGTAGTAGACCGTGTTGTCGAAGTACGCGGGCATGGACCAGACGCCGCCGATCTGGCCGTCGATCTCCTGATAGAGGGCGCTGTTGCTGGCGGGGTTGAATTTTCCGAGCGAGTCGCGATTGACGACGTAGATATTGGCGTCCTTGCCAGCTCCCACGGCGAGGTGATGCACGGCGCCTGACGAATCGGTGATATCGGGGAGGACCAACGCGCCGCCCGAGCCGAGATCCTGATCGGCGTTGGACTCGGCCACGGTGTTGTCCATCTCGAAGTAGTCGGCGACGGCGAGAGTGCCGCCGGATGTCGAGATTTTGAGGAAGCCGTTGCCGAAGTCGTGCCGGGATGGAAACCCATTCGAATCGAGGGTGGTGTCGAAGGTCCCGTTCGCATCGAGAAAGTAAATGTTGCCGCTGCTGTCGGCGGCGAGGCCGGTACCGGCCATCCAGATGGAGCCTTCGCTGCCGTTGGGCGTGAGGTTGAGCACGGCGGTCTGAGCCAGCGTCGATTCGCTGTAGGCCATGAGCCAGCCGGTGTAGGGTTCCTGGTCGCAGTGCGAGGTCCAGCCGAGATAGATCGAGCCGTTCATGAGCAGCAGTCCCACGCGTTCGGCATATTGCCCGGGATCGAAGACGACGTTGCCACCGGAGCTGTTGGCGCCCGTGCCTGGGTAGGTGGCGTGAATCTCGACGGGGCTGCCGGAGAGCTCCGCGCCGGTGGTGACATCGAGCGCGTGCAGGCGCTGGTGGTAAGCGCCGGAGGAGTCGAGCGACATGCCCACGACGAAGATGGTTCCGTGCGCACCCGCATTGCGGTCGATGACGGGTGTGGAGGTGATGCCGATCTGGGGCGTGATCTGGCTGCAGCCATGATCGTCGCTGGTGCTCTCGTTGGCGCCGAGCACGGAAACCTTCCAAAGCTGGGCGCCGCTGTCCGCGTCGAAGGCGTAAACGCTGTCGCTCTCCGTCACCACAAAGAGAACGTTGTGCTGGTGACCGCCCACGGTCAGATTGGACAGGTACAGCGGCTCTGCGTCGACCAGTCCATCCGCGGGCAGAACGCGCAGCAGTCCAAACTGCGACGGGGTAACGTTGGCCTGGGTGAGGATGGTTTCGTTCGGGTTGAGGCCGGTCCTGCCGATGTCGTCGTGATAGGTGGTGACATCGGTGGCGGGCGTTTTCACGGCTGCGTTGACGGTGAGGGCCAGGGACGCGGTATGACTGAGGGCGCCCGACGTGCCGGTGAAGACGACGGTGGCGGTGGATGCAGCGGCAGAGGACGCGGCGCTGAACTGCACCGTCCGGGGGGTTTCCGCGACGAGGCTCAGCGTGGCGGGAGATGCGGACACGCCGGTGGGCAAACCGCCGATGGTCACCTGAATGGCTGCGGAGAATCCATTGGCGGCGGTCGCCGAGAGCGAGACGCTCTGGCTGGCGGCGCCCGCTGTGACGCTGACATTGGCCGGGTTCGCGGAGAGCGAAAAATCCGCCTTCGGGGCGGGCGGCGCGGAGGTTGAGCCGCAACCGCCGCTGAATGCCGCGATGGCGACGAGGCACAGCCATTCCAGGCAAAACCGCCGTTCGTGAAGCATGGCGCTGCCCCCTTTCTGCAAACGCCGCAACCCAGGCGAACCTTGTTATCGGAGCATCTTACCTCGGCGCGGGGACGGCGGCCAGTCCCCGACAGCCGGGTGTCATCCGCGGCATGGGTTGCGCCGCAGGGCTGAGAGATCTACTCGGAGCGCAGGGCCTGCATGGGATCGATGGAGGCGGCGCGGCGCGCGGGGATGTACGTCGCGATTGCCTCCACGGCGAGAAGCAGGATGGCCACGCCGGCATAGGTGAGGGGATCTGTTGCGCGAATGCCGTAGAGCAGGCTCGTCATCAGGCGTGTCAGCAGGAGCGCGCCCACCGCGCCAATCGCCACGCCGGCCAACGCAGGACGCGAGCCTTGCATCAGGATTAGCCGCACGACATCCTGGCGCTGGGCGCCGAGTGCCATGCGAACCCCGATTTCACGCGAGCGCCGGGAGACCGACCACGAAACCACTCCGAAGATGCCGATGGCGGCGAGCAGGAGCGCCATTCCGCTGAAGATTCCCAGCAGTGCGGTGCGAAATCTCGGCTGCGCGACGGACGCGCGCATCGCTTCCGGGAACGATTCGATGCCGGTGATGGGCAGGTTGGGGTCGATGCTGTGCGTCTGCGCGCGGATGGCGCCTGCGATGGCGGATGCGCTCAGCGTGCTGCGCACGACGATCTCACCGCCCCAGAAAGGCGCCTGCGCGAAGGGCACATACAGCATGGGCGCAAGCTTCTTCGCGAGAGAAACATCGTGGATGTCGGCGACCACCCCGACGATTTCGCGCGAAACGTTTCCGTAGGGCGGAAACCCGAAGAGCATGTGGCGGCCGAGCGGGTCCTGGCCCGGAAAATATCGGTGCGCGAAGGCCTCGGTGATGAGCGCGACGGGTGGAGAGGAAGGCGAATCGTCGGCGTTGAAGAACCTGCCGCGGAGCAGCGGAATCGCCATGACATGAAAATAGCGTGGGCTGGCGGCAACGTAGTCGGCCAAATGGACCGTGCCTGGCGGGAGCGGCGGATTGCCGGCAATCACGAAAGGAAGGGTGACGGCATTATCCAGAATGGGCAGCGGAGCCGCGATGGCTGAGTTCTGGAGGCCGGGAGCGGATTGCAGGCGCGTCATGAGCTGGTTGGAGAAGGCGGTCCACTGCTGCGGATTGGGATAACGAAAACGCGGAAGCGAGACCTCGGCCTTGACGATGTTCTCGGTTTGGAAGCCTGGTTGGACGGCCGTCAGCCTTGCGAAGCTGCGCATCAGTAATCCCGCAGCTACCAGCAGGATCATTGCCAGCGCGACTTCCGCCGTGGCCAGCAGACTGCGCGCGCGTTGTGAGCGGCGCGCCTCACCAGCGCGTGCGCTCTCCCGCAGATGCGTTTGTGGATCGCCCTTCGCAGCGAAGATCGCGGGGGCGAGACCGAAGATGAGGCTCGCCGCCAGCGAGAGCGCCAGCGCAAAGGCCAGCACGAAGCCATCGACGCGAATGGAATGGAGCTGCGGCAATCCCGCGGGCAGGGTCCACTTGAGCGCTGAGACGCCCCAACCCGCGAGGGCGACGCCGGCTGCGCCGCCGAGCAATCCCAGCAGCATGCTCTCGGTGAGCAGTTGGCGGGCGATGCGTTGCGGACTGGCGCCGATTGCAACGCGGACCGCAATCTCGGTGGAGCGCGCCGTCGCGCGCGTCAGCAGCAGATTCGCGATGTTCGCGCATGCGATCAGGAGCACCAAGGCGACGGCGCACAAAAGAACCAAGAGTGGAGAACGCACATCGCCGACGACTTCGTCCCGCAGCGGCCTGATTCCAAGCTGCCAGCCGCGCTCGTCGGGAAATTTTGCCGCCAGTCCCACGCTGATCGTCTGTAGCTCCGCTCGCGCCTGTGCGATGGAAACGCCGGGGCGCAGCAGGCCGATCACGGGCATCCAGTGCGGCGCTTGCGGCTTCGTCGTCCAGCCGCTGAAGAGCGGGTCCTGGACGAGGGGTATCCAGAGTTGCTCGGCCTGGCTGAAGAATGGGGTGTGGAAGCTCGCCGGCATCACGCCCACCACCGTGAACGGCCGCATGTCCAGCGTGACCTGGCTGCCGACGATGACGGGATCGGCGCCGAATCGACTGCGCCATAAAGCTTCGCTGACCACGACCGCGGGCGCGGCGCCGGGTTGTCCGTCAACGGGGAGAAGCGTACGGCCGAGCAGAGGCTTCGTGCCAAAGACAGAGAAGAAGTCGGGCGTCACCACGACGGTGCTCATGTCCGCCGGCTCACCTCGGCCGGTGAGGGTGAGCGCGTGGCTCGCGAGGCCGGCGACGGCGCTGAAGGAGCGGTTGTGATCGCGCAGCTCGGTGAAGGCCGGCCAGGACATCCCCTCCTCCGAAGATCCGGCCTTCGGCTGCGACTCCGACACGAGGACCAGACGGCCGGGGTTTGCGTAAGGGAGCGGCCGCAGGAGCACCACATTCACTACGGAGAAAATCGCCGTGTTTGCGCCAATGCCCAGCGCCAGGGTGAGGACGGCGACGGCGGCAAAGCCCGGGCTCTTAGCCAACATGCGAAGACCGAAGCGAGTGTCCTGGCCCAGCGTTTCCAGCCAGGGCAGTGTCTTCCGTTCGCGCATGGCCTGGCGCGTCTGCTCGATGCCTCCGAGACGGATGAGCGCCTGGCGGCGCGCTTCCTGGGGCGACATGCCAGCGCGGAGGTTGTCGTCGATGTGGAGCTGCAGGTGGGCCTCGAGCTCGGCGCGGATCTCATCGCGCGCACGCTCCGGGCCGAACATGCCCAGCAACCGCATCCACAGCGCTCGCAACTTGCGCATTACGCCTCCTTATCGAGTTTCCGACGCCGGCTCGAGAAACCGCGCCACAATTGCCGTCGCCTGGCTCCACTCCCGCGCAGCGCGCTCCAGTTGCCTGTGGCCGGCGCGCGTCAGCTTGTAGTACTTCGCCTTGCGATTGTTCTCCGATGTGCCCCACTCCGACGCGATCGCGCCCTCCTGCTCCAGCTTCAGCAGCGCCGGATACAGCGTTCCGTAGTTCAGCGAAAGCGCGTTGCCGCTGGTCTGCTCGATGCGCCGCGCAATGCCGTATCCGTGCTGCGGCCCCATCGTTTCCAGCGTCTTCAGCACCATCAGGGCCAGCGTTCCCTGCCAGACGTCCGTCTTGTCCCCCATGATTCTCCCCCTGGGAACCAATAGATATCACGGCTCCCTATTGGGATGCAATAGGACAAGTAATTTGGAGAGTTTGTTTTGGTGCATGGCGCCCAGGCTCCGGGTATTGTAGGTTGGTGTTTCGAATATTTCAGTTCAGTTCAGGGGTTTGCCGCGTGAAACGACTGTCATTGCTTCTGGGCGCTGTTGCTGTCGTCATGTCCACGTCCTCGATGGGTCAGACAAATGCCAAGGTTCCGGCAGGCCCCGTTGCGCTAACGGTGCAATTACCCAATCCGGGTCAACGCATTTTCTATGTGGACGAGGTGATGCCGGCCAGACCTGGGCCGCTTACGCTCTACTACCCGAAATACACGCCCGGCGATCACGCGCCGGACGGGCCGATCGGCTCGATCATGGGCCTGGAAATCACGGCCGGCGGGCAGCGGATTGCGTGGCACCGCGACGCAGTGGACATGTTCACGTTTCATCTAACGGTGCCGGCGGGCGCCGACCAGATCGACATCCGCTTCCAGTTTCCGGCAGATGAGCGGGTCACACCGAATCTGATGGGCCTGGAGTGGAACCATGTGGCGCTGTACCAGGCCGCTTATCCGACCAGAGTGCAAATGTTTCAGCCGACCATGGTGATCCCCGCCGATTGGCGCTACGCGAGTGCGCTGAAGACGGAAACCAACAATGGAGGGCGCGTCACGTTCAGGCCCGTGCCGTTCAACACGCTGGTGGATTCGCCGGTGATTGCCGGGAAATATTTTCGGGAGGTGGATCTGACGCCGGCCGGCTCATCGGTGCATCGTTATCTCGACATGGTGGGTGACGATGCGGCAGCAGTTGATATTTCCGACGCGCAAATCGCCGACTATCGTCACCT
>JASIAO010000513.1 GCA_030041955.1 Acidobacteriaceae bacterium
CCTTCCCTTCGGCCGTGGCAAACAGCTGGCCTCCGGCGTCTCCAAACCCGTCGACGAAGTCATCGGCGGCTGGCAGACAGCCATCGACCTGACCTTCCACTCCGGATTCGCCATTGACCCCGCCGGTCCCGACGACTCCGGCACAACCTCTGTTAACCCGCGGCCCGATTGCGTCTCCGGAGTTCCCATTTACTCCCACCCGCAATGGGAGCAGATTGGTAACTCCTTCGGCCTGGTCGCGCTCAATCCGAACATCGCCACAGCTCCGGCCCAGGGAACGTTCGGCAACTGCCAGAATGGCGTGTGGCGCGGCCCTGGTCTCAAAACTGCAGACCTGAACGTGGCCAAGGTGTTCCCCGTCACCGAAAGAACCAACCTGGAATTCCAGGCCCAGTTCATCAACCTTACTAACAGCCCCATCTTCAGTCTTCCGGCATCCTGGCCCGGCACCTTCAGCTACTGCGTGAGCTGCAATGGCGTTCGTACCACAGGACCGCTGGGTGGCGGCGGGGGAACAATTGGGACATTCGGCATGGAAGACGGCTCAAATCCGGGCCGCGAGATCGAATTGTCGCTCAAATTGAATTATTAGGCGGCACTTCAATTTACGCTGAAACTCTTCTATTGACGTTTCACTTAGCCTCCACAGATGCCACCCACCAGGGTGGCATCTTTTTTTCGCCCATCGATCCTCCCGCGCGTATCGTGTTGCACAAGGGAAAAACTCCTGAAACCTGCGCGCTGCGCCATCGTCTAACTCAACGCGGCAGAGCACCACACCTTATCGCACGAATGCGCCTGTCACGGAAGCCGCACGAGCCTCCGGCCAGGTCTCCTCACCAGATCGATTGGCTTCTCATGGGAAGTCGTGGTGTCAGCGTTTGCCTCTTCGCCGGACTGGCATGGCTCGGCGTGGCCGGATGCGGAACTACCGGCGGAGCCACCCCACCGCCACAGACCTTCACCATCGGCGGCACCGTCTCCGGACTCAGCGGCTCGGGCCTTGTTCTTCAGAACAACGGCGCCGACAACCTCACCATCGCCGCTAACGGCCCGTTCGCCTTCGCCGCGCCCGCCGCCAATGGCGGCGCGTACTCCGTCACCGTGCTCACGCAACCTTCCAATCCCACGCAAACCTGCACGGTCTCCAACAGCACCGGCACAGCAACCGCAAACGTCACCAGCGTCCTCGTCTCCTGTTCCTCCACCACCACACCATCCGTGAACGCATGGGTCTGGATGGGCGGCTCGTCCCAGGTTAACCAGCCCGGCCTCTACGGCACCCAGGGAACGCCCTCCGCAAATAACACTCCCGGCGCCCGCGTTTACTCCGTCTCCGCGACCGACCCCTCCGGCAATTTCTGGCTCTTTGGCGGTTACGGTTACGCTTCCTCCGGATCTCAGGGCGACCTGAACGACTTGTGGAAGTACAGCAGCGGGCAGTGGACATGGGTTAGCGGCTCCAGTCAGACCGAGCAGGCCGGCGTCTACGGGACTGAAGGCACACCCGCGCCCGGCAACGTTCCTGGCGCGCGCTACCAGGCGGTGAGCTGGGTCGATCCATCGGGAAATTTCTGGATCTTCGGCGGCCTCGGCATCGACTCCCAGGGAACGCGCGGCACACTCAACGACCTTTGGAGATACGACGACGGCCAGTGGACATGGATGAGCGGCTCCAATGTCGCTGCCCAGCCAGGCATCGCCGGCGCTTACCAGGGAGCAGGCGTTTACGGCACGATGGGCACGCCCAGCCCCACTAATCTGCCCGGCGCGCGCACCGATGCGAACAGCTGGTCCGACGCCCACGGCAATCTCTGGCTTTTCGGCGGCAGCGGCGTCGACGGGAACGGCCAGCTCGGCGATCTGAACGACCTTTGGGAATTCAGCAATGGCGAGTGGACCTGGATGAGCGGCTCCAGCACTGCCAACGCCTACGGCGTCTACGGTACGCTGGACACGCCCGCTCCCGGCAACACTCCCGGCGCGCGCGCCAACGCCGTCACCTGGACAGATGCCGCCGGGAACCTCTGGCTTTTCGGCGGCCAGGGCAACGACGCCAACGGCGCCATCTGCCAGATTGAGCTGCTCTGCAACCTCAACGATCTCTGGAAATACAGCGGCGGCCAATGGACCTGGATGGGCGGCTCGAATATCGCCGACCAATCCGGCGCCTACGGTGTCCAGGGCGTGCCATCTGCCGGCAATCACCCCGGCGCGCGCTGGGGCTCGGTCGGCTGGATCGACTCCCAGGGCGACTTCTGGCTCTTCGGCGGCAACGGATTCGACTCCACCGTCGGCCCTCCCCAGTTCTACGGCGACATGAATGACCTGTGGGAGTACAGCAGCGGCGAGTGGACCTGGGTCAGCGGTCCGAATCTCGCCGGACAGCCCGGCAGCTACGGCGTTCTCGGCGTCTCATCCTCGACCAACCTCCCACCGATACGCGACAGCGCCGTTGGCTGGATCGACCGATCGAACAATCTCTGGCTCTTCAGCGGCGGTAATTATCTTTCCCTCGCGAGCGGCGGAAAACTCAATGACCTTTGGAAATATCAGGGCTGGGGAGGGGGGCCACCACCACCACCGCCCGTGCAGCCGCCCACGTATACCATCGGCGGCATCGTCACAGGCCTCACCGGCGCCGGACTGGTGCTGCAGGATGACAACACCGACAACCTCACCGTCAGCAGCGACGGGTCCTTCACGTTCTCGACGGCTATCACCGCCGGCAGCGCGTACTCCGTCACTGTGCTCACTCAGCCTGCTGCTCAGTACTGCTCCGTGACCAGCGGCAGCGGAATTGTCACCGCGGACGTTACAAATGTTCAGATCGCCTGCGTCTCCGGCGCCTCCGGCCACAATCTCTGGACGTGGATGAGCGGCGCCGAGACGCTGAACCCATCCGGCAGCTACGGCACGCTCGGCACTCCCTCGCCGACGAACGCTCCGGCCGGCCGCAATTCTGCCATGAGCTGGACTGATTCCGCCGGTCGCTTCTGGCTCTTCGGCGGTAACTACGGCGGATTCGGCAACGGCCTCATCGGACCCAACGGTCAGTATTTCCTCTGGTACACCGACTACAACGATCTGTGGGAGTACAGCGGCGGCGAGTGGACCTGGATGGGCGGCTCCAGCGCCGTCACCGACAGTAAACCCGGCGTTTACGGCACACTCGGCACGCCCTCCGCGAACAATGTTCCCGGCGCGCGGCACAGCGCCGTCACCTGGACCGATTCCTCCGGCAATTTCTGGCTCTTCGGCGGTATCGGCGTCGATTCCACCGGAGTCCAGGGCGATCTCAACGATCTGTGGGAATACAGCGACGGAGAGTGGACGTGGATGGGCGGCTCCGACCTCGTCAACCAATCTGGCTCTTACGGCACCGAAGGCACACCCGCATCCGGCAACGTCCCCGGGGCACGTTACGGAGCGGCAGGCTGGACGGACGCTGCCGGCAATCTCTGGCTCTTCGGCGGTTTTGGCTTCGACTCCACCGGAACGCCCTGCTACAACTACTTGGACGCCGCCTGCACGCTCAACGACCTCTGGAGATACAGCAAAGGTCAGTGGACCTGGATGGGTGGCTCCAACGTCGCGGACCAGTCCGGCGTCTATGGCTCCCAGGGCTCGCCCGCATCCGGCAACATTCCCGGCGCGCGCCTCAACGCCGCCGCGTGGGTCGATGCATCCGGCAACTTCTGGCTCTTCGGCGGCCAGGGCTTCGCCGCATCCGCCCCGCCGGGCTCGCTTAACGATCTCTGGAAATACAGCGGTGGCCAGTGGACCTGGGTGAGCGGTTCGAACGTCATCAATCCCAACGGCAGTTGGGGAACCGAAGGCTCTCCGGCATCCGGCAATGTTCCATCGGCGCGATACCAGGGCGTCACGTGGGCCGACACGTCAGGAAACCTCTGGCTCTTCGGCGGCTACGGCAGCGACTCAGCCGGAAACCTCGGCTCCCTCAACGATCTGTGGAGGTGGAGCGGCGGCCAGTGGACCTGGGTTAGCGGCTCCGACATCGTGAACCAGTCCGGCTCCTATGGCGCACAAGGCGTTGCCTATCCCGGCAACGTACCGCCCGCACGCTCCGGCGCGGTTGGCTGGACCAACCCCTCCGGCAACTTCTGGCTCTTCGGCGGATCGTTCCTGGGCGCGAATTTCAACGACCTCTGGCAATACCAGCCATAGCGTGGAGCCCGCAGCCGCACCGGCAAAAACTCGCGCCGCCGCTCACTCCGCGCGGAAAATCACCGCCTGCTTTGCCGGAATCGTCATGGTAAGCTGCGAACCCGCGGCCTGCGCCGTCGCGGTTGCGCCAATTTCTTCTTTGAACGTGCTGCATCCCGCCAGCGCGGTGCGCTCCATCTCCATCGTCACCGTGCGTGGCTGCGCCGCGTCGTTCACCGCAACCAATTCGTGCTCGCCGCTGCCGCTGCCGCATCCCCGCTGCAGGTTGTCGGTGCGCACAAAGATGAACGCCGTCTCATCGTAATAAATATCCTGCTGCTCGCCGCTCTGCAGTACCGGATGGTCCCGCCGGTAGTGCAGCAACTCCGCCAGCCAGTCGTGCACCTCGTTCTGCTCCGGCGTGCGCCCGGCTGCCGTAAACGCATTCTGCGTGGCGTCAGGAAATCCCCCCGGAAAATCGTGCCGATTATCCGGATCGTTATCGCCTCGCATCGCAATCTCATCGCCGTAATAAATCTGCGGCATGCCTCGCAGCGTCGCCAGCAGCGCGAATGCCAGCTTCAGGTCGGCAACCGTCACGCCCGGCTGGCTCAGGAACCGTTCCGTATCGTGATTTCCCAGGAAAATCGCCAGCCGCTCCGGATGCGGATACAGCCAGTCGTCACGCAGCACCTCCTCGAGCGCCCGCATGTCGTCGTGTCGCACCGGACCACCGCTAACCGGATCGTGATGGCTCAGCGCGGCCCGCAGCGCGAAGTATGTCGGGAAGTCGAACGGCGTCCACAGTCCCGTGTCGATGCCTTCATGGCTCACGCCGCCCGCGAAGAACGACGTGATCACAGGATTCGGATTGAACACCTCGCCCACCGTCGTCAGGCGCGGATAGAGGGTGCGCAGCTCGCCGTTCAGAGCCTGCCAGAACGCGCGCCCGACATAGGGAAATGTGTCATAGCGCAGACCGTCCGCCCCCGTGCTTTCCACCCACCACACCACGTTCTGGATGAGATATTGCTTCACCACCCGATTTTCCTGGTTCAGATCCGGCAGCACGTTGGCGAACCATCCCTCGGTCACGCCGCGCTGCTGCTCCCACGTCGCATGTGGATCGATCACGTTCTGAAAATCGCTCGTCGCCGGGTGATGATCCGCGCGCGTCCCGTGAAACCAGTCCGGCAGCGGCGGGTCGGTGTTCCACGGATTCGCCGCGCCCACATGATTCGGCACCGTATCCAACACCAGCTTCATGCCCCGCCGGTGCAGTGCATTCGCCAGATCGCGCAAATCCTCGAGCGTGCCGAAATGCGGATCTGTCCGGTACAAATTCGTCGCGCTGTATCCGTGATAGGCCTGCTGGCCGCCGTCGTTGTCGTATACCGGCGTCGTCCACACCGTGGTCACGCCCAGTTGCTCCAGATAATTCAGGTGCTTCTCGATCCCCCGAAAATCGCCGCCATGCCAGCCCCGTGGCAGGTCGAGCTGCGACGGCTGCGGATCGTTGGCTTTGTCCCCATCCGCAAACCGATCCGTCATGATCAGATACATCACGTCCGCGTCGGAGAATCCCTGAAAGCCATCGCTCGCCGGCTTGCGATGCTCCAGCGAAAATGGAAAGGTCATCCGTCCCGCGCCAGTCTCGATCCCGACCTCCAGCGTCTGGGCCGAGCTGTTCTCCTGGTCGAGCCACACGAACGCATAGTGTCCGTTCGCGGAAAACTGCGTCTTCGTCACAGAGACGCCGTCGCCGCGCGCGGTAATCTGCGCGCCGCTCAGATTGCGCCCGTACAGCAACAGCATTGGGGACGGCATCTCCGTCCACCAGTTGGGGGGATCCACCTGGTACACGCAGGGAGCGCCGCCGGCAGGCGCTGCCGTGCAGGTCTTCTCCGGCTGCAGTTGCGCACTTGCTCCTGCACACAGTGCGGCTGCCAACCAGCTCAAAGTGATCGCCCGGCAATACTGCGACATAGGTATCCTCTTGTCCGCGATCGCGAACCTTTGGCAGCCGACAAAGGGCATCAGTCAGGTGTTGAAGAAAAGATGCGCCACGACAGCGTTCCTGGCGTGGCGCATGCTGAGGGTGATCGACTTAGAAGGTGAAGCGCGCTGCCAGCTGGATTTCGCGCTGCGAGTTGTCCTGCAGCCCGGTCACCATGCCGAAGGTCGAATCGTGGTAACCGCCATCCGGATTCGTGAACTGCGGTGTGTTGGTGACATTGAACGCGTCTCCGTGCAGTTCCAGAACATACCGGTCGGAGAACGGAATGTTCTTCTGCAGGGAGAAGTCCGCCGATCGCTCGCCCGGTCCGTAGACCTGGTCGCGGCCCAGCGTCCCCAGCCTCGTGAACACTACCTGCCCGTTGGCGGTCGTGGTCGGAGGCGGGGCAAACGCCGCCGGGTTAAACCAATAGTGGCCTGTGCGGGCCGACGCGATGCTCTTCGGGTAACTGATTGGACCGACGCGATCCGGACGATCCGAGGTGGACGTTCCGCCCACCGACAGGTCGATCGGCGTGCCCGTCGCGACGCGGCCGATGACGTTGACCTGCCATCCGCCGAGGATCAGATTGACCGGGTAACTGGCGCTGCCCAGGAAGTGCTCGCCGTGTCCGAACGGCAGCTTGTACAGGATCGAGGAACTGAAGACGCTGCGCTGATCGTTCAGCGAGTTACCGTAGTCAGCCATCGGATCGTAGTACAGCGGCGCGGTGGAATCCTGGGCCGAACCCGGCGAATCGTCCAGAGTGTGCGACCAGGCGTACGAGCCCGTCACCAGCAGGTCCGTGCCCTGGCGGTGCTGGTACTGCAGCTGCATCCCGTTGTAGTTGGCGATGCCGTCGTAGTTCTCGTACGTGATACTGCCATATGTCGGGAAGTTCTGCAGACCGGTATCGAAGTGGTAGATGTTGTAGGGATAGTAGGTCGAGAGGTTATCGGACTTCGATCCTACATAGGCCACATCGATCACGTCGAACCGGCTGAGCTGCTGATCCACCTGCAGGTTCCATTCCTGGATCCGCTGGTTCTTATTGTTCCGGTTCACCGCCAGCGAGCTGAATCCGGACGGAGGAACGGCCGGGTTGAAGTTCGGGAAGCCGGGCGCCGGCAGCGGGGTGGTCTGCTGCGCAGACGTTCCGTCGCAGCCGTACGGCGCTCCCGGAGCGGGCGTCTGCCCCGTGAACGTGACGCAGTAGCCGATGTTGGCGTTATAGCCAACGCTGCCGCCGAAGGGAATCTGCTGGCCGAGCTGGTTGCTGATGCCGCCGTAGTCCGGGAAGTAGAAGATCCCGTAACCGCCGCGGACGACCTGCTTACCGTTGCCGCGCACATCGTAGGCAAATCCGAGGCGCGGAGCAAAGTCATCGTAATTGTTGTTCACGATGGTACGCGAGACGCCGTTCTTGCCCGCAAGCAGCGCCTGCCCGTAGGTGGAGCTGGACGGATCGATATCAAACGAAGCCTGGCGGTTCTGCGCTTCATATGGCCACGTGATGATGTCGTAGCGCAGGCCCAGTTGCAGCGTCAGCTTTTGGTTCACGCGCCACTCATCCTGCCCGAAGAAGCCGTCTTCCCAGGAAATGTTGCTGAAGAAGCCGTTCTGCGCGCCAATTGAGTAGCTGTCGGTGAAGCCGATCAGCATTTCCGCCGTCGGGAAACCGGTGAAGTCGCCGTTGCCGAAGTTGAAGTACCCCTTGCCGGAGATCGGACGGAAGTATTCCATGTTGCGCATGATTCCCGTCGCGCCGAACTTCAGGGAGTGATGTCCGTGCTCCCAGTCGAAACTGTCGCTTAGTTCATACGTGTTCTGCGGAACCGCGTAGAGTCCGTAGTCGCCGGTATAGTCGATGCCGGCGTTGCCGCCGATCAGCGCTCCGCCGCTGGTCTCCTGGTTGCGGTTGGCGTTCACAATCCCCAGGTTCGCTGAGAGTGGATCGCCGTAGAACGGCGGCTGGTAGCCGTAGTCGTCGCGGTTATAGCCGATCAACAGCTCGTTGACGAGCGACGAAGTAAAGGTGTGCGTGTAGCCGAGGCCCCATGCGCGCGCATGGGCATACGACGAGCCGGTGCCGAAGCCGGAGGGCAGTGTGCCCAGTTCCGGAGTTTCAGTGAAGTTCGAGTTGTCGTAGCTGAAGCGCAGGAAGGCTTCGTCGCGCGAAGTCGGGTTGTAGTCGATGCGCGTGTCGAAGGTGTTGTAGTGGACGAACTCGTGCTTGTGCGTCAGGAAGTTGTTGACCACCCCCGAAACCGTTTGCCCCGGGTAGGCGTTGAAGTAATTGACCGCCGCTTTATTCTCGGGAATTCCTGCCGCGGCGACGTTGTTGTCGGGAATTGCGGTGCAGTTGATTGGGTTATAGAGCTGACCGTTATTGGTCGCCTGATAGGTCGAATTCGGCACGCCCGCATTGATGAGGCACCGGGGCTCGCTGAACTGGCCGTCCACCTGAGGGTTGTTGAGCAGCTCGCTGAAATCGCCCTGCCGCATCTTGGTTGTAGGCACGGTGACGAAATACGGGTTCTGCGGCAGATTCTCGCGGAAGGCCTGATAATCGCCGAAGCCGAAGAGCTTGTTCTTAATGAATGGCCCGCCGATCGAGAAGCCCGGCTGGTTGCGGTTGAAGGGTGGATTCGGGCTCGGCGACGCGTCCAGGAAGCGATAGCTCGGGTTCGCGTCAAAGTTGCCACTGCGATAGAACCAGAACGCGGAGCCGTGAATGTCGTTGGTGCCGCTCTTGATCGAGCTGGCCACGATGGCCCCGCCGGCGCGGCCGTATTCTGCCGGAGCTACGCTGGTGTCCAGCTTGAACTCCTGCGTCGCGTCAATGTTGGGGAAGATCAGGATGGTGTTGAGCAGCGAATCGTTGTCGTCCAGACCGTCGAGCAGATAGTTGTCCGCCTGCTGCCGCAGCCCGTTCACCGACAGGGCCGCGCCGCCGCTCTCGCTCTGGCGGAAGGTCTCGGCATTGCCGTTGACGCCGCTGGACTCATCGCCGTAGACGCCACGCGTGACGCCCGGAACCAGCAGAGCAAGACCGGTGAAGTTGCGTCCGTTCAGGGGCAGCTCCGTTACCTGCTCGCCCTGCACCGTCTCGCCGATAGTCGCGTCGCTGGTGTCCACCAGCGGCGCTGCGCTGGAAACAGTTACGGTCGTGCTCACCGCTCCCGGCACCAGCTTGAAGATCAGCGTCTGCGCTGTCGCCACTTCCACGGTGAAGTTCACTTGCTGGGCCTGGAACCCCTGCGACTGCACGGACGCCTGGTAATTACCGCGCGGCACCGCGAGAATATTGAATTCCCCCGAGCCGTTCGAGGTGGCATGGTACTTCAGGCCGGTCGCCACGTTGGTCACGTCGATGGTCGCATTCGGAACCGCCGCTCCCGTCTGGTCCGTCACCGTCCCAACGATGCTGCCGTTGTCAGACTGCGCAAACAGGTTTCCGGTCGCCATCACCAGGAAGGCTGCCACCATCAGCACACCCACCCAACGGCCCCATCTCTTCTGTCTCTCTCTCAAAATCATGTTGCCTCCCAAAACCGTATAGCCTCCGAAGCTGCTGAGCGGTCTCCGCCCATGCACTGCGGCGCCAGCGTGAACTAAACTCGTTCGCTGCAACGACCAGCAATGCACTGCAAGCCTTTTTTCCTTCAAATGTTGATCATCAGCCAAATGCTTCCAATTCAATAAAATACAAAATTGTTTCATCCGGCGGAAGAGTACAAAAGTTCGTTGACCGACATATGTCATTCGCGTTACAAATGGATGTCCCCTTCACGGACACACCATGCCGGTTGAGCATCAGGAAAAGGCCGCATCGAAATTCCGCTTCGGTCTCTTCGAGGCAGACTCCGAATCAGGTGAGCTGCGCAAGTCCGGCATTCGTATCCGGCTTCAGGCCCAGCCCTTCCGGGTCCTCATCTGTTTACTCGAGCGACCCGGCGAGTTGGTCACCCGCGAGGAAATCCAGCAGCGGCTCTGGGGCAACGACACCATCGTCGATTTCGATCACAGCCTCGGCACCGCCATCAATAAGTTGCGTGAGGCTCTCGGCGACTCGGCGGAAAATCCCCGCTTCATCGAGACCCTGGCCCGCCGCGGCTACCGGTTCATTGCCCCTGTCACCGCCGTTCACTCGGCGACGCACGAAGCCTCCGGGATCGATCTTCCCGGCTCCGCCCTGTCATCCGATACAGCGCTTCCGAACGTTCACGCAGCCGCGCCGGTGCCTCCGTCTGCATCTCGGCCCGCAAAATCCCGGATCCTCTTCTCGCTTCTCGCGGCGGCCCTGCTTGCCATCGCCGGCTTTTTTGTCGGCGTCGCCATCCGGCCCTCCTACACCGCGCCTCCGCGCATTACGCAGCTCACTTTCTCCGGACGCGTCTCTCCCGGCGATCCCCTCTTCGAGAGCTTTCCCGGCACCGCGACCGACGGCACCCGCATTTATTTCCCCCAGATCGAGAGCGGCCGCGCCATGCTCGCCCAGGCGCTCATCGCCGACGGCGAAGCGAGCACTGTTCCCCTGCCCGATGAGCTGGCTGCCCCTACGCTCTGCGACATTTCACCCGACCGTTCGCGCCTTCTGCTTCGCAACCACCTCGCCACCGCTCCCGAGCAGGCCCTCTGGATCGTCTCCACCACCGGCGGCACGGCTCGCCGCATTCCCGGCATCCTCGCTCACGACGCGACCTGGATGCCCGACGGTCAGCGCATCCTCTACGCCAGCGGCGACGATCTTTACATCGCGCGCGACAATGGAACCGACAGCCACAAGTTCGCCACGCTGCCCGGCCGCGCCTTTTGGCTCCGCTGGTCGCCCAACGGCAACCTTCTGCGCCTCACCCTGCTCAACAGCGAGACTCACACCTCCACGCTATGGGAGCTGAACAGCGACGGCAGCAACGCCCACGTCTTCCTCGAAAACTGGACCAATGCGCCGCCCGCCGAATGCTGCGGCAGCTGGACCGACGATGGCCGCTATTATGTTTTCCAGTCTGCCCGCGGCGGCGACAGCAACATCTGGGCCGTTCCTGAGCACGGCGGCTTCTTCGGCGGTCCCGGAAAGCCGATTCCCATCACCAACGGCCCGCTCGATTACCAGGCCCCCATCACTGAACGCGGAGGGCGCCGCGCCTTCTTCATCGGTCTCAGTAATCAGTCTGAGCTGCTCCGATACGATCCGAGCACCAGCCTCTTCGTCCCCTATGGCGCACCGCTCAGCAACGCGCGTCGCGTGGAGTTCTCCCGCGACGGCCAGTGGGTCGCCTGGATTCGCCAGGACGACGACTCCCTCTGGCGCAGCCGCGCGGATGGCTCAGGACGCATGCAGCTCACCGCCCGCCCCATGCAGGTTTTCATGATGCACTGGTCGGCCAACGCCCGCCAACTCGTGATGATGGCCCGCGTGCCCGGTAAGCCCTGGAAGCTCTACACCATGGATGCCGACGGCGGCCACATGCAGGAAGTCCTCAACGAGGAGCGCAGTGAGGCCGATCCCGACTGGTCTCCCGATGGCAAATTGCTCGTCTTCGGCCGTCTCCCCGATCTGATGGCCGAAGCTTCGCAGCCCAAGGCCATCTATATCGTCGACCTGGCCACCAGGCAGTTCTCCAAGCTCCCCGGCTCCGACGGCCTTTTCAGCCCGCGTTGGTCGGCTAACGGAAAGTACATCGCCGCTCTCTCCATCGATCAGAAAAAACTGATGCTTTACGACGTCGCCGCGAAAACCTGGCGCGTCCTCGCCGAGCAGAACATCGCCGATCCTGTCTGGGCTCACGACGATTCCGCCATCTACTTCCACGACTTCGCTGAGGCCGATCAGCCCATCTACCGCGCCGACGTGGCCACCGGAAAGGTCGTGCGCGTCTCCGATCTCCACGACCTCCGCCCCGCCAACATCGTCGATTATCGCTTCGCCGGCCTCGCTCCCGGAGATGTCCCGCTGGTCAGCGCGCGCATGTCCACTGCGAACCTCTACGCAGCCGATTTGCCTCAGTAATCATCAGACTTCTTTCGCAGCTTCTTCATCTCCCCCGCTTTCACCGCTTCACACAGCGCCTTGCTACGCGAATCCTCCGCATGGCAACCCTCGCGCTTCTTCGCGCCTCCGACTAACTTGCCCCGGGCCCTTGCTTCTTCTGCCAATTCTGTCTGACGATGCATCCGCCGTCCGTCTTTGATCCGCATTCCGCCTATGCGTGGTCGATCTATCACCTCACGGTGGTGGTCACCATCCTCATGGGCGTCGTCGTGCTCATCGTCACCGGCCTCGTCACCTATGTCTGCATCCGCTTCCGTGAGCGCAAGCACCCCGGTCCACGCCTCAGCTACGGCAATCGCAAAGTCGAAATCCTCTACACCGCGCTCCCGCTCATGCTGCTCGCCTCCATCTTCGGCCTCATGATCCGCAACATGGACGCCTCCGACCCCATCCAGCGCACCCGCGACAACATCGTCGTCGTCGGCCATCAGTTCTGGTGGGAGATCCGCTATCCCGGCACCGGCATCGTCACCGCCAACGAGGTACACATCCCTGCCGGCAAGCCGCAGATGTTCGGCATGGAAGCCGCCGACGTTATCCACGATTTCTGGGTACCGCAGCTCGGCCGCAAGATGGACATGGTCCCCGGCTATCACCGTGACGTCTGGCTCGCCGCCAATGAGCCCGGCATCTATCTCGGGCGCTGCTCCGAATACTGCGGCAAGGAGCACGCCTGGATGCGCATCCGCGTCTTCGCCCAGACGCCCGCCAATTTCGCGCAGTGGGAAGCCGATCAGGAAAAGATTCCCCCCATCCCCACCACCGGAGACGCCGCCGACGGCGCGCGCTACTTCACCACCATGACCTGCGCCAACTGCCACACCATCCGCGGCACCAGCGCCCAAGGCGAAATCGGCCCCGACCTCACGCACCTCGCATCTCGCACAACGTTGGCCGCCGGCCGCCTGCCCAACGATCCCGCCGACCTCGCCAACTGGATCAAGGACCCCACGAAGTACAAGCCCGGCTGCTTCATGCCTGATCTCGGCCTCACCGACGAGCAGGTCCGCGACCTGGTCGCCTATCTGGAGACCCTGCGATGAGCGAGCTTCAGGTTGTCCCCGCCGAGATGGAGCGGCTGCACCGCTTCGAGGAGACCGCCGGCCTCCTGAAATGGATCACCTCTGTCGATCACAAGCAGATCGGCATCATGTACGTGCTCGCGACGCTGATGTTCTTCCTCTTTGGCGGCGTCGAAGCGCTGCTCATGCGCATTCAATTGTCGTGGCCCGGGATGCACTTCCTCGCTCCCGAAACCTACGATCAGCTCTTCACCCTCCACGGCACCACCATGATCTTCCTCGTGGTGATGCCGCTCCTCATCGGCATCGGTGTTTACGTCGTCCCTCTGCAAATCGGCGCGCGCGACATGGCCTTCCCCCGGCTTAACGCGCTTTCTTTCTGGCTCTTCCTCTTTGGCGGACTGCTCCTTTACTTCAGCGTCTTCTACGGAAACTCGCCCGACGCCGGCTGGTTCGCCTACGCCCCGCTTACGGAAAAGCCTTACTCCATGATGGAGGGCATGTCCTTCTGGTGCGTCGGCCTGCTCACGGCCGGCATCGGCACCGTCGCCTCCGGCATCAACTTCATCGTCACCGTCGCCACCCTCCGCGCCAGAGGCATGTCGCTCAACCGGCTACCCCTCTTTACCTGGATGACTCTCGTCAACTCCTTCATCATCCTCGGCGCCCTGCCCGCACTCAATGCCTCTCAGGTCATGCTGCTGCTCGACCGCGAGCTGCATACCCGCTTTTTCAATCCCACCGGCGGCGGATCGCCCATCCTCTGGCAGCATTTCTTCTGGAACTTCGGCCATCCCGAGGTTTACATCCTGATCATTCCCGCCTGGGGGATGCTCAGCGAAGTCATTCCCGTCTTCAGTCGCAAACCCATCTTCGGATACACCTTCGTCGCCGCCTCAACCGTCGCCATCGCGCTGCTCAGCTTCTGGGTCTGGGGCCATCACATGTTCGCCGTCGGCCTTGGCCACTGGCCCGACATCTTCTTCGCCGCCACCAGCGCCCTCATCGCCGTCCCCACCGGCATCAAGATCTTTGCCTGGATCGGCACCATGTGGGGCGGAGCCATCCGCTTCACCACCTCCATGATGTTCGCCGTCGCCTTCCTCATCCAGTTCACCATGGGCGGCGTCACCGGCATCATGTTTGCCGTCGTCCCCATCGACTGGCAGCTCACCGACACCTATTTTGTCGTCGCGCACCTCCATTACGTCCTCTTCGGCGGCACCCTCTTCGCCGTCTTCTCCGGCCTCTACTACTGGTTCCCCAAAATGTCCGGCCGCATGCTCTCCGAGCGCATCGGCCGCTGGCATTTTTGGCTCACCGTCATCGGCTTCAACGCCACCTTCTTCGTCCAGCACATCGTCGGTGCCATGGGCATGACCCGCCGAGTCTGGACCTACCCCAACCTCCCGCGCTGGGCCGTGCTGAATCTCATCTCCTCCATCGGCGCCTTTGTGCTCGGATTCTCCGTCCTCATCTTCCTGTGGAACCTCTGGGTCAGCGCGAAGCGGGGCGAGCCCGCAGGCCCCAACCCCTGGGACGCGTGGACGCTCGAGTGGGCCACCACTTCGCCGCCACCCGAATACAACTTCCGCGAGATTCCTCCCGTCCACGGCCGCCGCCCGCTCTGGGATCTGCAGCATCCCGAGAGCGAGAAAAACCCGAAGGAGCACGGATGAGAGCCCGCGACCTCAACAAGACGCGCTTTGCCATGCTGCTCTTCCTCGGCTCGGAGAGCGTCTTCTTCATCTTCCTCATCGTCGCCTACATCTACTACCACGGCGACGTGCGCAGTGGCCCGACTGCGCACTCCAGTCTCGATCCGGTCAAGACCGGCATCTATACCGCCATTCTGCTCTCTTCCAGCGGCACCATCTGGCTCGCCGAGCGCGCCTTCCGCCGGGGCAGCAGCGCCTTTCGCTGGTGGATCGCCGCGACCATCGCCTGTGGCGCGACCTTCCTCTGCGGCGAAATGAAGGAATACGCGAAGATGCTCCACGAAGACATCACCATCAGCCGCAACGTCTTCGGCAGCACCTACTTCACGCTCACGGGATTTCACGCCGCCCATGTCACCGTCGGCCTGCTCCTCATGTGCGTTCTGCTCGGCCTCTCCATCCGTAATCGCCTGCGCGAGGACCATGGTGAAGCCGTCGAAAGCATCTCGTATTACTGGCACTTCGTCGATCTGGTCTGGGCCGCGGTCTTCTCCACCATCTATCTCTGGTCCACGCGATGACGACGAGCCAACTGCTGCTGACGGAATGGAGCTTCGACCCCTCGGTCTGGGCCGGGTGCGCGCTGCTCTTCGCCGTCTACTTCTGGCGCGTGCGCCGGGCCACTATTTGGCAGCGCCTGAGCTGGATCGCCGGCGTCCTCACTATGTTTGTCGCGCTTGAGTCCGCGCTCGATCCCCTCAGCGACACCTATCTCTTCAGCGCGCATATGGCACAGCATCTGTTACTGATTCTGATCGTGCCGCCACTCCTGCTCTGGGCAATCCCGCAAGCCGAAGCGCGCTCCTGGATGCGCCATCCCGCGATCCGCCGAGCCGAGCGCATCCTCGGCCGCCCTGTCCTTGCGTGGTGCCTCGGCATGGGCGTCATGACTCTCTGGCATGTTCCCGTCCTCTACGACTACGCCGTCGCCCACGAGACCGTGCACATCTTCGAGCACCTCTCGTTTCTCGTCACAGCCACGATCTTCTGGTGGCCCATCATGTCGCCGCTGCCCGAGCGCCGCCTCGCGCCCATTCCCGCCATCTTCTATCTCTTCGCCGCGGTCGCCGAAAACTCTGCGCTTGGCATCGTCATCACCTTTATGCCCGTCGGCTACTACCACGCTTATCTGCATCCCGCAGATCCGCTCCACCTCCTCGGTATGATCCGCAACCAGTGGGGGCTTTCCGTCGCCGCCGATCAGCGCCTCGGCGGCCTCTTCATGTGGATTCCCGGCTGCACCATCTACTTCATTGGGATTCTCCTCGTGTTCATCGCCTGGTGCGATGCCTCCGACGCCGAAGACAGGCACGTTCCCGTGCTCGACTCCCGGAAGGCGGTTTCCCGTGGATGAATCTTCCGCCGTCCGCCGCCTCTTTCGCAGTCTGCTCACCGCGCTCGTCGCCGGCCGCCGTGTCGTCGAAAAAGAAATCTCCGGCGAGCAGCAGGCTCAGGCCTCCAGCGTCCTCGCCGAAGAAATGGCCAGCGTCCCGCTCGCTCTGCCCGCGCCGCCGCCGCGTGAGTCGCGCCAGAAATTCCACGTCCGCGAGGGCTGGAGCGAGCCGCAGCCCACGTCCATCCCTGCGCCTACCTGGGTTCCCGCAGCCATGGCCTTCGGCATCGTCATGGTCACCCTCGGCATCGTCACCCGCTGGTTCTTCGTCCCCGTCGGAGCCATCATCATCCTCGGCGCGTCATGGCACTGGATCGAAGAACTGCTCGGCGAAAAAGGCGGCAGCGCCGACCTCGACTGAAACACGGAGAACCCCATGAGCGACGAACAGAACTCCAGCGAGAAGCAGAATCAGAACGACACGCCGCGCCCCATTGAGGGAATGGTCGACGAGATTCGCCGCAAGTTTCTCATCCTCATCAGTCTTGGCGCCGGAGCCTTCGCCTCCACTGCCGTCGGGGTTCCCGTGCTCTCGTTCCTTCTTGGTCCGCTCTTCCGGCGCATGCCGCCCGTCTGGCGCTCCGTCGGCAAACTCGACCAGTTCAAAATCGGCGACACCGTCGAAGTCAGCTTTGAGGACTCCTCGCCTTACATCTGGGGCGGCAGCGCAGCCAAGTGCGCGGCCTGGCTGCGCCGCGACAATCAAACCAGCTTCACCGCCTTCTCTGTCGATTGCACCCACCTCGGCTGCCCCGTCCGCTGGGAGCCACAGACGGAGATGTTCTGGTGCCCCTGCCACGGCGGCGTCTACTACAAGAACGGCGACGTCGCTGCCGGGCCGCCCCCCGAGCCACTCCAGCAATACCCGGTGCGCATCAACGGCGATGTCGTTGAGGTCCAGTGGAAGATGCTCCCCGTAGTCGCCGACTGCGGCTGTGGCCCCGCAGGTCCATCCTCCAACCCGAGGGCGATGGGATGAACGCACTCCTGCGCCTGTGGAGCGTCATCGACGACCGGCTCGGCATCAGCCGCATCGTCAAACCGCTGATGAAGCACCCTGTCCCTCCGGACAGCAAGTGGGCCTACGTCTTCGGCTCCGCGACGCTCTTCGCCTTCATCCTCCAGGTAGTCACCGGCATCGCCCTCGCCACCATCTACGTGCCCTCCACCAACGACGCCTACCGCACGCTCAAGTACATCAGCGACAGCGCCGTGCTCGGCCACTGGCTGCGCGGCATGCACTACTTCGGCGCGTCCATGATGATCGCCTTCCTCGGCGTGCACATGCTGCGCGTCTTTCTAACCGCTTCCTACAAGTTCCCGCGTGAGGGCAACTGGATGTCCGGCGTCATCCTGCTCGTCTGCACCCTCATCATGGGATTCACCGGCCAGTTGCTCCGCTGGGATCAGGATGCCGTCTGGTCCATGAACATCGCTGTCCGCCAGGCCGTGCGCGTCCCTCTCATCGGCCCGTGGCTCGAGCGCTTCGTTTATGCCGGAGATCGCTTCAACGGCAGCACTCTCACTCATTTCTTCGATCTCCACGTCTTCATCATTCCCGCCATCATGTTCGCCGTCATCGGCCTGCATCTCTATCTCGTCATCTACAACGGCATCTCCGAGCCGCCTAAGGCCGGCAATCCCGTCGACCCCAAAACCTACCGCCAGAAATACGAAGCTATGCTGAAGGAAAAAGGCGTCCCGTTCTGGCCGGACGCCGCATGGCGCGACGCCCTCTTCGGAGCCTTCGTCATCTCCCTCATCATCGCTCTTGCCGCCATCTTCGGAGCGCCTCCCCTCGAGAAGCCCGCTGACCCGACGTTGCTCCACGCTTACCCGCGCCCCGACTGGTACTTGCTCTGGTATTTCGCCGTTCTCGCCCTCAGCCCGCACGCGCTCGAGTCGATCTTCATGGTCGTCTTTCCGCTCGGCATCTTTCTCTCGATGTTTCTGCTGCCCGTGTTCTTCAACAAGGGCGAACGCACTCCCATGCGCCGACCCTGGTCCATCGCGTGGGTCATCTTCGTCGTCGTGGTTGTCAGCGTCTTTTGGCGCGAGGGCAAAGTCGCCGGGTGGTCGCCCCGCTTCGAAGCGAGGGGGCTCAACCCCGCCGGCTACGACGTCAATAACGCCGCCGTCCACAACGGCGCCATCCTCTTTCATGACAAGGGCTGCGAATACTGCCATCAGATTCACGGCCAGGGCGGCATCCGCGGTCCTGACCTCTCAGACGTCGCCAATCGCCTCTCCGCGCAGCAGATCGAGCGCCAAATTCTCACCGGTGGCTACAACATGCCCGCCTATGCCGGCATTTTGCAGTCGAACGAGGTCGACGACCTCGTGACCTTCCTCAGCACTATGCGCAAGATCCCTGGGCCTGATCTCAATACGCCCATCAAATCCCAGGGCGAGGCCACGCAACAGGAGGGCCAGCAGCCCTGACCGGAGCTCACTCTCCGCTTGTGGCCGCGGTTCCAGCGAAAGACCTCCATCATTGCGTCTCTGCCGCCGGCTTTTTCGTCCGCTCTTCTGCTTCCAGCTCCGCAATCAGACTCCCAATCTGCTCCAGCTTCCTCGCCGTAACGCCGTGGAAGCGGAACGCCGCTCCACTTTCTCTCCAGCCCAGCAGATTCGCCGCCACGCGCAGCGGCAGTCCCTCCGCTTTCATCCAGATCTCCACATGCGTTCCGCGCTCCAGCCGGCACTTCGTCTCCAGGAAGCATCCGCCGGCGCTCAGATTTACAATCTGCGCCGCGAACCGCAACCCGCACCCCGGCGCCACAATCTCTGCCTCGCCCGCGCACCCGTAGCGCGGCAATTTCCTCCGCTCGTTTCCCTGTGGCGCCGCACCGGACCCCTGAGGTCGCGTGCTCATTCCTCCATCGCCCATATTTCAAGTTATCGGCAGCCCGGCTGAAGATTTGAACACCCCTCGCACAAACGCAGCCTGCCCGAGACGGTACCGAGCCCCCGGCAGGCTCGCTTTTAGCGTGCCGCGGTGGGATACAATCCCCTGTTCTGCCTTCTTATGAATCGATCCCCCATCCTCCTCGTTCACGGCGGCGCCTGGGACATTCCTGCCGACCTGCTCGAAGCTCACGAACAGGGCGTCTTTGACGCACTCCAGGAAGGCTGGCGTCTCCTCGAGCGCGGCGCCTCCGCCGTCGACGCCGTCGAGGCCGCCGTTACCGCAATGGAAAACGATCCGGCCTTTGATGCCGGCCGCGGCAGCTTCCTCACTCGCGACGGCCGCGTCCAGCTTGACGCCCTCATCATGGACGGAGCCGCCATGCGCGCCGGCGGCGTCGCCTGCGTCGAGCGCATCCGCAACCCCATCCAGGCCGCGCGCCTCGTCCTCGACAAGAGCCATCACGTTTACTTCGTCGGCCCCGGCGCCGAAGCCTTCGCCGAGTCTCACGGTATGACCCTCATCGATAACTCCGAGCTGGTCCTCGATCGCGAGCGCGAACGCCTCGCCGAAGCCCAGAAGCGCGAGCGCGCCGGCGTCCCCGACGTCACCTTTTCCGGCAGCCCCAGCCAGGAATCCCACGACACCGTCGGCGCCGTCGCCCTCGACAGCGACGGCCATCTCGCTGCCGCCACTTCCACCGGCGGCACCCTCAATAAAGCGCCCGGCCGCGTAGGCGATTCATCGCTCATCGGCTGCGGCTGCTACGCGGACAACTCCAGCGCCGCCGTCTCCCTCACCGGGTGGGGAGAGCCCATCATGAAGCTGGTCCTCGGTAAGTGGGCCACCGACCGCGTCCTCTCCGGCGGCAGCCCAGAACAGGTCGCTCCCGACGCCATCACCTATCTCCATCGACGCCTCGGCGGACACGGCGGCATCATCCTGCTTGCGCCCGACGGCCGCTACGGCCTCGCCCACAACACCCCGCGCATGGCCTGGGGGGTCCACACCGCCGAGGGCCCGCGCGTGGGCACGATTCTCCGCGACGACGCCCCTCAGCCCTGAGTGGCTGCGGCTGTCGCTCGCATCGCGGTCCACCCCACCATCCCCAGCGCCGCGGTCACCAGGAGCGCCAACCACGCAAACGGCGCGCCGCACGCCATCAGGACCACCGGCGCCAACACCATCGTCAGCGCGACGGGGATCATCCATCGCGCCGGCATCGCACCGGCCCTGCGGCACAGGAAGAACGGCATCAGCGCCAGCGTCAGATCCTGGGGATTCATGTGGTAGCTCGTCAGCAGAGCCGCCAGCAACGCCGCGGAAAACCCAATTTCCAGGTTCGCCCACGCTCGGGCCGCCCACACAACCGTGACCACCGACAGAACCACCACCCATGCCAGCGGATGATGCGCAACGAGCCCGATCAGTCCGCGCCAGTTCGCCATGTTCCGCGGCTCCGACCCAACCCCGCCTTCGCTCTGTCGCACAAACGCCGGATACGCCATCAGCGCCCGCGTTCCCGTCATCCACGCCGACAGCCCCGCGCACGCCAGCGCCCCGCACGCAAACCCGCCCAGTTCGCGCCACTTCCTGCGCAGCAGCAGCGCAGCCACAAATCCCGCCACCAGTTGGAACTTGATCGTCGCAATCGACAGCACCAGCCCGCCCAGGAACCGCCGCCCGTCGCGCCACAGCAAATACGTTGCGACGTACACCGCCAGGATCAGCACCGACACCTGCCCGTGCGCCAGGCACGCTGCCGTCGGCAGGAACGCCAGCGACAGCAGCACCGGCCAGTTCCCGTACTCCACGCCCGCCAGCCGCGCCAGCGTTCTCACGCACGCCACCAGCAGCAGCAATGAGAAAACCGTCCACAACACAAACGCCGGCAGCATCGGCAGCCAGCTCACCAGCAGATACGGAACCACCGTAACCGGCGGATAATAGAAAAGCTGCGACGCCGGCCGGTGATAGTGCGCCTGCCACGTACGCTGCGCGCCCCGGTCATACAGCCAGTGCCGCGCCCCGCCTGTCACCATATGCGCCGCGTAGTAAAACGTCCCGAAGTCGTAGTGCGCCTGCGCGGCCTGATGGATCGCAACCACTACCACCAGCGCAAACGCCAGGAAAAACCACAGCCCAGCCTGCGCCCGCGGCCCCGCCGTCGCCACGCCCGCTTCTTCAGCCTTCACTCCGGACTCCGCTTGCGCCTCGCCCACGCACCCTCCGCCGCAGGTTGGCTCCGATTGTATCTGTCGTCTCTCGCTGGACGGCCTTTTCTCCTGCAACTACCCCCGCAATTCGCTTTAAACAATTCCTCCCGCCAATCGCATCTATAATTCCATTCCACACTTCAGACTCGAGGGACTCACATGTTGAAAGGCTTCCGCAATTTCATTCTGCGCGGCAACGTTGTCGACCTCGCCGTCGCCGTCGTCATC
>JASIAO010000514.1 GCA_030041955.1 Acidobacteriaceae bacterium
TCGAGGACGCGGACGCGCTGATCGAGCTCGGGTTCGCGGAGGACGGTGACGTGGAGGAGGTCGCCGGGGCCGATGAGGAGGGATTCGGGCGCGGTCGAGGTTGCGGTGACGGAGGTGGGCTGCGGGGCCGCCGTGGACGCCGGGGTCGGCGATTGCGCGAATGCGGCGAGGGCGCATGCGAGCAGCGCGGAGCCGGCAGCGAGACGGGCAGCCTGCGGGCGGAATCGGAATTTGTGGAATTGCAATCCCTCAGGGGCTAAAGCCCTGATAGTTTTCGGCTGCGTACGGCACGGCTGAAGCCGTGCTCCTTCAAAACAGAGCCGTGCTCCTTCAAAACCGAGCGGGGCTCCTTCAAAACAGAGCCGTGCTCCTTCAAAACAGAGCCGTGCCCTTTCGAAGCCGAACTGTCGCCGCAACGTTTCAAGCATGCGCATAGGGAGCTCCAGCGGAAACGCCGTTGAGGATGAGGGCGAGAACGGCGTGGTCGGGAACCTGGCGGCTGAGGGCATGAAAGGCAGGGAGGATTTCGTGGCGCTGGGTGCGGCCGGCGTGGGCGGCGAGCAGTACGGCGTCGGAGAGCTGCGCGAGAACGAGGGTATCTGCGTAGACCGCGGCGGGGCTGTCGATCACTATGAAGTTGAATTCCTGGCGCCAACGCGCGAGCAACGAGGCCATGCGTGGTGAGGCGATGAGTTCGGAGGGACAGGGCGGGCGAGTTCCGGTGTGGATGACGGAGAGCAGCGGCGGCGTGGAGGCGGGGTGATCGTATGCGAGGGTGCAGTCGCTGGTGAGCAGGTCGGTGAGGCCTGGGTCCGCCGGGAAGGCGGCGGTGGGTGCGGAACGGAGATCGGCATTGACGCAGAGCACGGACGCGCCGTGTTGGGCGAGGACAGCAGCGAGGTTGAGAGCGAGGGAGGGCGATTCGTCTTCGGAATAGGTGGCTGCGGAGGGTTCTGCGCGATTGGCTGCGGGGCGCGGAGTGACGGGCACGATGGCGATCACCTGCGGGGCGCGCTCGCTGTGGGAGAGCAGGAGACTGGCGCGCAGGCGATGCAGGGCTTCAACAAAAGGAGATTGCGGAGCGGGAATTGCGAAGTCGGAGGCGGCTGAGGCTTCAAGGGCGAGATCGGCGCTCGAGGTCGAGGGGAGCAAGCGCCGCGACCACGCGCTATACCAGGGCCGAGCGGGCTGCGGGTCGGGGAGGGCCGCAAGAACGGGTGCGTCGAGGAGGGATTCGAGATCGGCGGCGGAGTGAACGGCGCGATCGGTGAGTTCGCGCAGGATGGCGGCGGAACAGCCGATGGCGAGTCCGGCGGCGAGGGCGAGCGCGGCGAGCAACGGCGCGCTGGGACTGGTGGGGTGGTCAGGCGGCGGGACGAGCGCGGGCGTGACCACCGCGAAGTTGCCGGAATGCAGGCCGGCGAGGACGCCGGTTTGCTGAAGACGGCCGAGGAGGGTGGCGTAGAGGTTGCGGCTCTCGTCGGCTTCCTGGCGGGCGAGGCGCAGAGCGACGGCGTCGCCGGTGAGACGCGAGGCCTGGTCCTTCTGTTGATTGAAGGCGTCGCGCGCCGCGGTTTCCGCCTGGAGGGAGACTTCGTAGTCGCTGCGGGCGCGGTCGCCGAGGCGATGGATCTCCTGCTGGATGGATTGCTGGATGGTGGCGAGACGGGCGCGCTGCTCGGCGACGGCGGGCCAGTTCTCGCCGTAGCGTTTATCGGATTCGGCGAGCTGGGCCTGAGCGGCGGCTTCCTGAGCGCGCAGGGATTGCAGCAGCTCGAAGGAGTTTTGGGTATTGGGGCCGATGGCGGGATTGCCGCCGAGACCCGAGATGACTTCCGGGTTGCCGCTCTGGACAGCGCGCCAGATGGCCTCGCGCACGATGCGACTGGATTGCGCCTGGGTGAGGGTTGCGTTCAGGTCGTCGAGACGAGAGAGGACGACGTTGTGGGAGGTGTCGTCGCCGAAGGCGCCGGCGGCGCGATCGAGAGCGGCAGCGCGGGCGTCGAGAGCGTCGGTTTGCTGTTTCAGTCCGGCCAACTGGGCCTGGAGCCATGCGCCGGCCTGAGTGGCTGCGGTGGAACGAGACTGAAAGCTGTAGTCGGAGAGCGCCTGAACGAGGGCGTTGGCGACGGCGGCAGCGCGGCGTGGGTCGGGGTCGGTGTAGCTGACGGCGATGAGACGCGTTCCGGCTGAGGGGGAGATTTTGCGGTGTTTCGCGAAGATTTTGAGGGCAACGTAGCGGCGGTTGGGGGCGTTTTCAAGCGGGACGGAGAGCGGTTCGAGAGGTTTTCTCCAGAACAACAACCTGTGCAGGCAGGCGAAATGGCTGGTGCGCGGCGTGAAGTAGTCGGGGGTGGATTCGAGGCCGGCGCGATGAATGACGTCGAGGGCAAGCGCGTCGGACTCGAGGATGCCGATTTCGGTCTGGAGGGCGAGGGCGTCATCGAAAGAATCGCCGACAGCAGCGGAGGGTTTATCGGCGGTGGTGTTTTCGAGGCCGAAAGCGCCACTCGAGTCCTTTTGGACTTCGATGACCGAGGTGGCGCGATAGTGAGGCGTCGAACAGAGCCAGTATGCAGCGGCGAGCACGCAGCAAAGGGCGAGCGCGGAGACGATCCACGCTCGGCGGCGGACGAAGACAGCGAAGAGATCGGCGAGGGTCCACTCGACGGGAGGCTCGTGTGCGGCCAGATTGCGCGTGGGCGGCGTTATGGCGTTACGCATTGCGCAGCAGGACCACCGATCCGTCGAAGTCGAAACTGAAATCCATTTCGCTGAGGCCGGCGCCGAGCATGGTATCGCGGAGGCGG
>JASIAO010000515.1 GCA_030041955.1 Acidobacteriaceae bacterium
GCCTCTTCGGCATGGAGCACTACCGCGCAGTCATGTTCGCCCAGGTGGCCTTCGATCTCGGTACGTGTCTGCTCATCGCCGCCTTCGCGCGGCGCATCTGGAGCAACCGCGCCGGCTGGTGGGCGCTGTGGCTGGCCGCGCTTTGCCCCTTCACCGCGAACTTTACCGCGACCCCGCTCACAGAAACACTGGAGCTCTTCTGCATCGCCCTGGCGTTCTACGCGCTGCCGCGGTTCCTCGAAGCCCCGCGCTGGAAATGGGCCCTCACCCTCGCCGCTGCCTGGAGCTATGCCGCCCTGCTTCGTCCGGATGGTCCTCTGCTCGCCGTCGCCCTCTGCCCGGCCATGGTCTGGTACGGCCGCCGCCGCTGGGGCGCGAAGCGCATGGCGCGCTGGGCCATCGTGTGCGGCGCGATTTCCATCCTGCCCTTCATTCCGTGGACCATCCGCAACTGGCATACCTTCCACGTCTTCGAGCCGCTGGCTCCGCGCTACGCGGTCGATCCCGGCGAGAGCACCGACCCCGGATTCAATCGCTGGACCAAAACCGTCTGCGTCGATCTCGCCTGCACCTGGGACATCTACTGGAACGCGAATGACGACGTCATCAGCCTCGCCGACCTGCCTTCCCGCGCCTTCGATTCGCCGCAGCAGTACCAGCAGACGAAGCAGTTGCTGGACGCCTACAACAAAACCACGACCATCACGCCGCAGATCGATGCGGAGTTCGGCGCCATCGCCGCGCAGCGCATTCGCGCGCATCCCTTCCGCTATTACGTGGGGCTGCCCGTCGCTCGCCTCGCGGACATGTGGCTGCGCCCGCGCACCGAGATGCTCTGGATCGAGCTGCGCTGGTGGCAGTTCGAGCATCATGAGTCGGAGACGGAATTCGCCGTCGCCTACGCGCTGCTGAATCTCGCCTGTCTGGTCGCGGCGCTCATCGGATTCCTGCGCCGCCCGCCCCTGCGCGGCGCCATTCTCCTCTTTGTGCTGTTACGCTGCGCGCTGCTGCTCACTTTGGAAGCGCCGGAGCCGCGCTATACCCTCGAGTGCTTCCCGCCGCTGATCGCGCTGGCCGCCGTCGCGTTCAGCCCGCGCAGGCGCGAGGCCGATCAGACGTCGCCCTGATCCGGCTGCAGCTCCGTCACCTGCACGCGCCCCGCGCAAACCTTCATCGGCTGCGTCACGGCAAAGATCCGTTCCGTTCCCGGCGCGCTCACCAGCAGGCGCGAGACGCTGGGGCACTCGGGGCCGGTGGTCCAAACCACCTCAAACGCCGCCACCGAATGCGGCATCAGCGTCACCTTTGGAACGGGGGCCGCGGCCACCGCAACATGCGTTTCCGCCAGTTCCGCCATCACCTCGGCAGTGCTGATCTTCTCCATCGCAATGGAGTCCAGCTTCTCTCCCTCCGTGCCGAGCAGAGCGACGGTGGGATAACCGCTCAGCCGGCAGGGCAGCGAGCCGCGATTGCGGAAGGCGAGCTTCACCGAGTGATATGTGCCGCTGGCATTGCCGGCAATCTCCTCCACCGAAAGCACATTTGGGTCGCACGGCGGAGCATCGTCTGCCGCAACCGCCGTGGGCGGAGCATCGGCCTGCCGCTTCGGCGCGGGAACCATGTACGGCGCGTTGGGATTCGTCTGCTGCGGCGCGGTCGCCGGAGCCAGCGCATTCGAGGCAGCCGCCGGATGCGAGCCCGCGCAGCCGGCACACAGCGTCAGCAGAACAGCTGCGGCCATAACGACGAACAGCGAGCGCCTTGCCACGGGAGTTCCCTCTTTGCGTCCGTTGGTTGGATGGCCCTGTGCCGCGCCGTAGTTGCACGCCGCGTGCAGAGGGTTGCCTCCGCACCGTTAGAATCGAGCCATGAAGCCATTGCAGGGGCAAGTGGCGCTGGTGACCGGCGCAGCAAAGCGGATCGGCCGCGGCCTGGCGCTCGCGCTTGGCGAGGCAGGCGCGAGTGTCGCCATCACCTGGCGCGATTCCGAGCCGCAGGCGCGGCAGACGCTCGCCGATCTGGAGCGGCTGGGGGTGAACGCAGCCGCATTTCGCGCCGACCTGCGCAATCCCGCTCAGATTCGCACTGCGGTTGAGTCAGCGGCGGCAAAGTTCGGCCGCCTCGACATCCTCGTCAACAACGCCGGCCGCTTTGAGACGACAGCGCTCGAAAGCATCACCATCGAGCAGTGGGACGCCATGTTCGAGACCAACACCCGCGGACCGTTTCTCGCCGCCCAGGCGGCATATCCGCATTTGAAAGCGGCGCGCGGGCGCATCGTCAACATCGGTTCGCTGGGCGGCATGCATCCCTGGCCCACCCACGCGCATTACTGCACCTCGAAGGCCGCCCTGCACATGCTCACCCGAACCATGTCGAAGGCCTGGGCGCCGGAGATCAGTGTGAACTGCGTCGCGCCGGGAATGATCGTCAGCGGCGAAGTCACCGAGGAGTACGAGCCCTTCGCACGCCGCACGCCCATGAAGCGCAACGGAACCGTCGAAGACGTGGCCGCGGCGGTGCTCTTCTTTGCCACCGGCCCGCACTTTATCACCGGACAGATCCTCAGCGTCGACGGCGGCCTCGGACTGTAGCCCTGAAGGACCCGCCGGCGGAGCATGCAGGGGCGCACCTTCTATTTTCCGAAGAGGCGGGAAAACAGTCCGCTCTTCGGGGGCTGGTCCTCGTAAACGTAAATCCCTTCCGGCTCCGGCTGCGGCCCCAGTTTCCGGCTCTCAAACGCGGCTCGCGGATTCTCCACGCACAAGCGCTGCGCCGCCTCCTCGTTGATCCGCTTCGCGATCGCGTTATACGCCTCGGTCATGCGCGGAGGGCGGCCCTCGAGGTTGTGAGCGTCGGTGGCGACAAAGTGGACCCAGTTCTTCTCCAGCATCTCCCACGCCAGCGCCTGCGCGCGCTTGCCGAAGCGCCCGTTGAGCGACGCCGCGGTGATCTGCACCAGGCAGCCGGTGCGCATCCACTCCGCCATGCGCGCATGGTCGCGCTGCAGGATCGGGTTCCGCTCGGGGTGCGTGATGATGGGGCGCATTCCCTTCACCGTGAACTCGTAAAACGTGTCCCCGATGGTCTGCGGGATCATGAACTCCGCGAATTCCACCAGCAGATAACTCCCCTGGTTGACGGTGAACTTCGCCGGATGCTGCAGTGCATCCTCGATATTGTCGTAGGAAAGATGAAAATCGCAGCCCAGCCCCAGCGTCAGCCTGTCGCCCACGCGCTCGCGAATCATTTGCACTCGCTCGCGGTTGCGCTCCGGGTTGAACTCGTACACATCGTTGGCATGCGGCGTGCACACCAAATGCGTGATGCCGTCCGCAATCGCGGCCTCCGCCTGTGCGATGGAGCTCTCCAGATCCTTAGGCCCGTCGTCGGTGTCGAACAGCAGGTGGTGATGGATGTCGATCATGCCCGTTGTGCCAGCGCTCCCACCAGCGACTCGAAAATCTTAAACCCGTCTGCCGAGCCCAGCAGAGCCTCGCTCGACCGATCCGGGTGCGGCATCATGCCCAGCACGTTGCGCCCCTCGTTCAGGATACCGGCGATGTTGTCAAGCGATCCGTTCGGGTTCGCCTCCACCGTCGCCTCGCCCTCCGGCGTTACGTATCTGAAGGCAATGCGATCCTCGGCGCGCAGCCGCTTGAGCGTCGCCTCGTCGCAGTAATAATTCCCTTCCATGTGGCCGATGGGCATCTTCAGCACCTGCCCGCGCTCGAGCGTCTGCGTGAACGGCGAGTCCGTCGTCTCAGTGCGCAGGTAAATCTGCTTACAGATGTAACGCAGTCCCGCGTTGCGCATCAGCGCGCCCGGCAGCAACCCTGCCTCGCACAAAATCTGGAAGCCGTTGCAGATGCCCAGCACCAGCCCGCCCTCCGCCGCGAACTTCTGCACCGACTGCATCACCGGCGAGAAGCGCGCAATCGCCCCGGTACGCAGATAGTCTCCGTAGGCAAATCCGCCCGGCACAAGGATGGCGTCGCAGCCCTGCAGGTCGGGCGAGTCGTGCCACAAAAAGACCGCGGGCTGGCCCGCCACTTCAGCAACCACGTGCTGCGTGTCGTGGTCGCAATTCGATCCCGGAAAGACCAAAACTCCGAATTTCATGGCTCATTTTCAGGGTAGCAGGTCAGGCCTCGGAAGTTGTCTCTGCCGAAACTGCCGAACCTATGCGGGCACCGGGATCGAACCCTGGGCATGCAGCCACGCGTCCGCGGCCGCCAGCGCCCGCTCGCACTGCATCCGATGCCGCTCACGCTTGTCGCGGATCCGCCGCCGCGTCCCCTCATCCAATGGCTCGATCAGATCGAACGTGATGTTCGCCGGCTGGAAGCGCCTGGCATCGGCCTGGGTGATGTAGTGCACCAGCGAACCCAGTGCCGTGGCGCGCGGAGCCGGCTCGGGCGTGCGTCCCTGCGCCACCGCCGACGCAAACAGCCCCGCCAGCATGCCCGTGGCGATCGATTCCGTGTAGCCCTCGACCCCGGAAATCTGCCCGGCAAAGAAAATCCCCGGATATTCGCGCATCTGCAGCGTCGGCGTCAGCACGCGCGGCGCGTTGATGTACGTGTTCCGGTGGATCTGCCCGTAGCGCAGGAATTTTGCCTGCTCCAGGCCCGGAATCATCCGGAAGATCCGCGCCTGCTCTCCGAACTTCATGTGATTCTGGAATCCCACCAAGTTGTACGAGTCGGCGCGCAGGTTCTCGCAGCGCAACTGCACCACCGCCCACGGCATCCTGCCGGTTCGCGGATCGCGCAGCCCCACCGGCTTCATCGGACCAAAGCGCAGCGTGTCCCGCCCGCGTCGCGCCAGCTCCTCAATCGGCAGGCAGCCCTCGAAATATTCCAGCTTCTCCCATTCCTTCGCCTCCACGCTCTCCGCCCCGAGCAACGCATCGATAAACGCCTCGTATTCCGGCTGGTTCATCGGGCAGTTGATGTAGTCGGCGGAGCCCTTGTCATACCGCGCGGCCATGTACACGCGCTCGCGGTCGATGGAATCGGCATCGACGATGGGGCTGATCGAGTCGTAGAACGCCAGATGCTCCGCGCCGGTCAGCCGCGCGATCTCCTGCGACAGCGCCGACGAGGTCAGCGGCCCCGATGCGACAATCGTCAGCCCATCCTCCGGCTCCAGCTTCGTCACTTCCTCGCGATGCACGCGGATGCGCGGCTCGGCAGCGATCTTCTCTCCGATGAGCCGCGAGAATTCCACGCGATCCACGGCCAGTGCGTGCCCGGCGGGAACCGCGCAGGCATCGGCGCAGGCCAGCAGCGGCGATCCCGCGCGCCGCATCTCCTGCTTCAGCAGCCACGGCGCGGTGTTTTCGCTCTCGGATTTCAGCGAATTGGAGCACACCAGCTCCCCAAAATCCGCCGTCTGGTGCGCCGGGGTGCTCTGCACCGGGCGCATCTCGTAAAGATCGACCTCTACACCCATCCGAGCCGCAACCAGCGCAGCTTCCGGACCGGCCAGCCCGCCGCCAATCACGCGAATCCTCATGCGCGCCCTCCGCTCGACGTTTCCAGGCCCCGCGCCGCGCCCGTCTGCCCATTCCGGCTGAGCGCGATCAGTGCGTCATCGGCAACCCGCATGCGCCTCCACGTCGTCATCATCTCCGCGCCGAGCGAGCGGTAAAACTCGATGGCCGGCTCGTTCCAGTCCAGAACATGCCAGAAGAGCAGCACGCAGCCCCGCTCCACGCTGCGCGCGGCCACGCGGGTCAGCAGCAATTTGCCAATGCCGCGCCCCCGAAAGCGCGGACGCACGAACAGATCCTCGAGGTGCATGGCGCGCCCCCGCCACGTGGAGTACACCGGGAAAAACAACGCGAACCCCGCCGGCTCGCCGTCTTCCTCGGCAATCAGACACTCGAACCAGACGCTCTCGCCATCTTCTGAAAAGCCGTCGCGCACCAGTTCGGCTTCAGTCAGCCGCGCGGACTCGGGTTCCCGCTCGTACTCGGCCAGCTCGCGAATAAACTCAAGGATCAAGCCCGCATCGGCGGCGCACGTCTGTCGAATCGTCGTCATTGGCTTCAATTATAGGGAGCGCGCACAGGCCATCCCGAGCCACTCCCGCACCAAAACGCAACACCACTTCCGGCGATCCGCCGAAATCCATTGCCCGCTCGCACCGGATCGGCTAATCTCATCGCGAGTTCCCCCGGAAAGGGCATTGCCACCATGAAACCGCTGTCGCCGGTCGACGCCATCGGTCCGGCCTTCAGCCGGATGCGCACGATTTTGCTCCCTCCGGGCGCATTGCCGGGCCAGCCAGCACAATTCCGCTTCTGGTTCTTCCTCAGGATCGTCGTGGTGGCCGGACTGACCAACCCGTCCCTGATCTACGGTTTCTGCATCATGGCCATGGAAGGCGTCTTCTTCGGCCTGGCCGGGCTCGGCGCCGGCCTGCGTGGTCTTCACGGACAGCACACCGGCTTCGCCCCGTCCGGATTTGCCGGCCTCATGGTCGGATTCTTCGCCGTCGCCGCTCTCATCGCGCTTGCCGTCTGGCTTTTGCTCACCTGGCTGTGGAGCCGCCTGCGCTTCACCCTTTTCGACCTCGTGGTTTATGAACACGGCCGCGTGGGCCTCGCCTGGTCCCGATACAGCCGCCCGGCGTGGCGCTTCCTGGGCCTCGTGATTCTGGTCTCGCTCGCCTTCCTGCTGCTGGCCTCCGTCACCATCGGCCCCATGTTTCTCCACCTCATCGTGCTGATGCGCGGCATGACCCCGCAGCAGATCAACAGCGATCCGTTCCTGATGATGAGCCACATCTTCCCGATCTACGGCATGATCTTCGCCATGGCCATCCTCGCCGGGCTGGTGGGCGCGGTCATGACGGATTTCCTGCTCCCTCCGATGGCCATCGAAGACGCGCCCCTGGAGTCGGCCTTCGCCCGCTTCTTCCGCCTGCTGGGCTCGCGCTTCTGGACCGTCGCCCTTTACCTGTTGCTCCGCTTCGTGCTCCAGCTGGGACTCGGCTGGGTGGGCGGCATGGTCGTCATAATCGTCCTCTTCATCGCAGGTGGAGGCGGCGTGGCCGGAGGATTTGTCCTCTATCGTTCCCTGTGGCATCTGGGCGGCGGCGCGGCAGCCATCTTCATCCTCTATTGCGTCGTCGCCGGCCTCGCGCTGATCGCGTTCTATCTGCTCACCATGATGGTCCTCTACGGACTGGTCATGGTCTTCATACAGTCCTACGCCGCGTACTTCTTCGGATCGCACTATCCCGAGCTGGGCAACCGTCTGGAGCCTGGCGCGCCCACACCGGTTCCCTTTGCGGGACCGCCTGCGCCTGCCGCTCCCATCGCACCACCCATCCCCGAATTACCGCCCATCTGGTGAGGGCCGCCCCTGGGCCTGGAAATATCTCGAAAATCACACTGTGTCTGAATTTGAAAGTCAGGCAGCTTCGCCGAAGAAACGCAAAAGCGCTCGGAGTCGATCCAGTTTGACTTCCAGTTCCGCGCGATCGCGTGGCGAGAGTTGCAGGCTGTCGCGTCTCTTCTGGAAGTCGTGATAAGCCTCCCTTGCTTGTCGCACGGTCAGCAAGGTCGCCTCAGCACTGTCAGTCGATGTTTCCGTATTGAAGAATTTAAGAATCAGGTCAGCATCAGCGAGCAGACTATGAACTGCGACCTCATTCCAGTCGGTAGGGGACATCTCCGCCTCCTGGATAGGCTCTCTGTCGCTGCGTATTCGAAGATCAGAGGGTCTGGAGTGCTTTGAAGATGTCAGATCACGGGAAACGGGGATGTGACTATCGTCACACCGCAGAGGAATGGCCCGGCCGTCCGACCAGGGACGCCACCGACAATCTGCTTCCCTTTTCCGATTTTTAGCGTCATCATGGGTGGATTCCGGACCTCCACCACCGGGAGGCACTCATGGTTGGCTGCATCGCTCACGCAGCGCGCATCGGCCTGATGACGGCATTGGTTGTGCCCGCGGCCGTTCCCGCACACTACCCGTTTCCGCAGATCAACCCTCCGGCCCAACCGGTCGGCCTCCAAAACCTCACGCCCGAGGAGCGCGGCGACCTGGCCCTGGCGCACCAGCAGTACATCGCGGCCATCGAGGCCTATCGCGAGGCGCCGCAGAATTCCGCCGAAGTCTGGAACAAGCTCGGCGTCGCCTGGCACCACCTTTTCGCGCTGGAAGAGGCCCGCAAGGACTATCAGCACGCGCTTCACCTGCGCCCCAACTATCCCCAGGCGCTCAACAATCTCGGCACCATCTATTACGCGAAGAAGGAATACCGCAAGGCCGAGAAATACTACCGCCGAGCCCTGCGCCTTGACCCTGAGGCCTCCATCTACAGCAATCTCGGCGTGGCCTATTTCGCGCAGGATCACGTCGAGAAGGGTGTAGCCGCCTTCCGCGCGGCCTTCGCGATGGATCCGCACGTCTTCGATGCCAACGCCCCGCAGCTCGTCACCGAAGCGCTGCCCGCGCGCGACCGCGCCCAGCAGGACTTCTGCCTGGCCCGCCTCTTTTCCCAGGCGCACGACTACAAGGACGCCATCGCCTTTCTCCGCCGCGCCCTGGATGAGGGCTTCGACAACCGGAAGCAGCTGTTCGACGACCAGATGCTGGCTTCCCTGCGTGCCACTCCGGAGTTCGCCGAGCTGATGCAGGAGCAGAAGCAGCCGCCGAAGCTGCATTGATCGCCGCGGTTCCCTCCTTCCGGCGGCAATTCCCGTCTTCAGCATTTCTTCGGTTTCACTTGTTATCCTCATTGGCAATGTTCCTGTTTCGCTCTTCAGGAGGATTGGTCCTTTCGCTCGCCTGCTGCGCGGCATGCTCTGCCGGATTTTCCGCGGCCGCCCAGAACTTGCCTCCGGCTCCGCCGCCATCGCAGACAGCGCCCGCGACAACCGGCGCCACTCCCGTCCAGGCCGGTATCACTCTCGACCAGGCCATTCAGGCAGCCATGGCCAACGATCCCCTCTTCGCGGCGGCCCAGGCGCACAGCGGCTCGGCGCGCCTCGACGCCTCCATCTCCCGCAGCGCGCTGCTGCCCAATGCCACCTCGCAGGGCATCTATCTTTACACGCAGCCCAACAACTGGGTGAACAAGGACGCTCAGCAGGGCGCGCGCGAGCTGCCCATCTTCATCGCCAACAACTCCATTCACGAATACACTGCGCAGATTCTGCTCAACCAGACCATCAGCCTGGCCAACATCGCCAACTACCGCCGCAACCGCGCCCTGGCCGCGCAGGCGGGCGCCGATCTTGAGAGCGCGCGCCGCGATCTGGTCGCTCGCGTGGTAGCCGCCTACTTCGGCGTCATCGACGCCGCCGCCAGGGCCGGCGTGGCGAAACGCGCCATGGACGAATCGCACAATTTCGTCGACCTCACGCAGAAACTCGAATCTGGCCGCGAAGTGGCGCGTGCCGACGTCGTCAAGGCCGACCTTGAATACCAGCAGCGCCAGCGCGAATGGAGCGACGCGCAGCTCGCTGCCGACAAAGCGCGCCTCGATCTCGGCGTGCTGCTCTTCCCCGATCCGCGCACGCCCTACACGCTGGCTGATGAGGGCCAGCCGCCCGCGCCGCTGCCCGACGAGTCCGCGGTCGAAGCCGCCGCCTCCCACAACAATCCCGATCTGCGCAGCGCGCTCGAGGCCATGCGCGCCGCCAGGGATGACGTTTCCGCCGCCCGCGCCGCGTACCTTCCGGCCATGACCTTCAACTACACCTGGGGCATCGACGCGCCGCAGGTCGCCGTCAACGGCTACGACGGCGTGCGCAATCTCGGCTACTCCGCCTCGGCCACCATCGACCTCCCGCTGTGGGATTGGTTCGCCACGCACGACCGCGTTCGCCAGAGCGAGCTGCGCGAGCAGGCAGCGCAGGCCGCGCTGACCAACACCCAGCGCCAGCTCATCGCGCAGCTTCAGGAGTATTACGATGAGGCGCGCGTCGCCGACCAGCAGGTGCAATCGCTGCGCACCAGCGTGGCCACGGCCCAGGAGAGCCTGCACCTCACCCGCCTTCGCTATCGGGCAGGCGAAGCCCTGGCCCTCGAAGTTGTCGACGCCGAAAACTCCCTGGCCCAGGCCGAGGACGCCCTCGCCGACGGCCTGCTGCGCAGCCGCGTCACTCGCGCCAATCTCGAAACCCTCACCGGAGCCCTCTGAATGACGAGAGCGTGTTGCACCAACCGCCGGAAACCGATCGTTGTCTCGCTCCCCAGAGTCTCAGCGCTCACGATCCTCGCGCCCGCGCTGCTGCTCGTCGCGGTGGCCGGCTGCTCGAAGCAGGAGCCTGCGCCACAGACCGCCGTTGCCGTGGAGGCAGCGCCCGTGCAGCTCGCAACCATCACCGAGCACGTCGTCGCCGACGCAGTTCTCTCGCCCGTGGCCGAAGCCGCCATCACTCCCAAAATCACCGCGCCGGTCAAAAAGTATTTCGTTCAGCGCGGATCGAAGGTGAAAGCCGGCGAACTGCTCGCAACGCTCGACAATAGCGATCTGGAAGCAGCCGTCACCGACAGCAAAGGCTCGTACGATGCTGCAAGAGCCGCTTATCAGACAGCCGTGCAGGGCCAGGTCCCCGAGGATTATCAGAAGGCTCAGCTCGATCTCCAGCAGGCCCGGGCGAATCTCGATCTGAATCGCTCCATCGTCGCCAGCCGCCAGAAGCTCTTCAACGAAGGCGCGATTGCCGGGCGCGATCTCGACACCTCGAAGGCCGCTCTCGTCCAGGCGCAGGCCGCCTACGACACCGCCGCAAAGCACCTCGCCGCTATGAAGCAGTTTGGCCGCGAAGCAGAGCTGCAGTCCGCCAAAGGTACGCTTGAGTCCGCCCGCGGCAAGTACCTGGGCGCCACCGCCGCGCTCTCCTACTCCGAAATCCGCAGCCCCATCAGGGGCGTAGTCACAGACCGCCCCCTCTACCTCGGCGAGATGGCCTCGCCCGGCTCCCCTCTGATCACCGTCATGGACACTTCGGCCCTGATTGCGAAGATCCATTTGTCGCAGCCGCAGGCACAAATGCTCTCGAAAGGCGACCCCGCCTCCGTCCAGGTCCCCGGCCTGCCCGACCCGGTGCCCGGCAAAATCACCCTCATCAGTCCCGCCCTCGATCCCGGCAGCACCACCGTCGAAGTCTGGGTCCGCCTTGAAAATCCCAAAGGTCAGTTGCGCCCCGGCACCGCTGTGCACGTCACCGTCGCCGGCCGCACCGTCCCGAAGGCCGTCGCCGTGCCCTCCCAGGCCATCGTCCTCTCCAGCACCGGCCAGCCCACCGTCATGGTCATCGGCAGCGACGGCGTCGCGCACCAGGTCGCCGTCACCACCGGCATCGCCGGCGGCGGCGACACGCAGATTCTCAGCGGCGTCTCACCCGGCCAGCAGGTGGTCACCGTCGGCGCCTACGCCCTCGACGACGGCACTCACGTGAAGGTCGTCACCTCGCTTCAGGATTCGGACGCATCCGGCACTGCAGGTTCGGGAGACGACAAGTGACGGATCCCACCCCGCCTCCTGCCGAATCCTCGTTCTGGTTGCCGCGCTGGTCGCGCAGCATCTTCTTCTTCGCCGTTGTGCTGGCCATCGCGGGCATTTACCTCGCCTTCCGCATCCCCATCGCCGTCTTTCCGCAAACGAATTTTCCGCGTGTCGCCATCGGCGTCGATAACGGCGTCACCCCCATCGAGCAGATGGAGGTCACCGTCACTCGCCCCATCGAGGACGCGGTCAACAGCGTCCCTGGTCTCACCGACGTGCGCTCCATCACCAGCCGCGGCTCCGCCGAAATCGACCTCTTCTTCAATTGGAACGTCGACATGTTCCAGACCCTCCAACAGGTCAACGCGGCCATCGCGCGCGTGCAGCAAACCCTGCCCGCCACCGCGCAGATCACCACCAACAAGCTCACCTTCGCCACCTTCCCCGTCTTCGGCTACGCCCTCACCTCCGACACCGTCTCGCCAACGCGCCTGTGGGAGCTGGCCACCTACGAGCTCAAGCCGCCGCTCAATCGCCTGCCCGGCGTCAGCGCCGTGGTGGTGCAGGGCGGCCAGGTGCCCGAGTACCACGTCATCCCCAACACCGCCAGGCTGCTC
>JASIAO010000516.1 GCA_030041955.1 Acidobacteriaceae bacterium
CTGGGATCGGAGAAAGACGATGACTATGGGCGGGCGTTCAAATCGCCGAAAGAACTAGGCGGAGTGGAGACGCGCAGCGCCTATGTGGTGGTTCCCGATGCCGACGCGGCGTATGCGCGGGCGCAGGCGGCGCGGGCTGATATCGTGAGGCCGATTCGGGACATGGAGTACGGAAGCCGGGAGTTCGGGGTGAAGGACCCGGAGGGACACAGCTGGTCAGTGGGGACGTACGATCCCTGGGCGAGCGAGGGGTAAGGGGGCGGCTTTTTACTGAATCCTGTTTTGCCGTTTCATCAGGGCAGACGCTCCAGGAATCAGAGGTTCTTCAGGTAGTTGAGCATTTCAGGGTCGGTCCAGTTGATGGGGCCGATGACCTTGCGGCGGATGATGCCTTTGCGGTCGATGATGTAGCTTTCCGGGGGACGGGTAGTGCCGAAAGCGAGGTTCGACTTTTGGGAGGGGTCGACGATGGTGGTGATGCCGGTGATGTGATTGTCGGTGAGGTACTGGTTGTATGCATTGACGTCGGTATCGAAGCTGACGGCGAGGACGACGATGTTGGGGTCGTCCTTCTGGAGCTGCATGAGGGAGGGGAATTCCTCGAGGCAGGGCGGGCACCAGCTGGCCCAGAAATTGAGGACGACGATTTTGCCGCGGTACTGCTGGAGGGAGACGGTCTGCGCGCCGTTCTGGATGGTGAAGCTGGGGGCGCGGTCGCCGATGGAGCCGGGGTGTCCGGTGCTGTTGCAGGCGCAAAGCACAGAGCTCAGGGCGCAGAGCACAAACAGCCGAGCCAGGCTAAGAGCAGGGAGCCGGCGGCGGATGGTGGAGGTCACGTTCCTATAATAGTGGGGAGTTTGGACCGTGGACGACCAATCGCCTCTGCAACTTTCGGTGATCATACCCGCTCGTAACGAAGAAGATTGCCTCGGCGATTGCCTGGGTTCGCTGGTGCGGCAGCAGGAAGCCGGCTGGGAGCTGAGGTCAGAATGGGAAATTCTGGTGGTCAATGACGCGTCAACAGACGGGACGCGGGAGGTTGCTGCGGGTTTTGCGGGCGTGACGGTGCTCGACGCGCCTCCTCTGAAAAAAGGCTGGACGGGGAAGGCCAACGCCACGTGGGCAGGCGCCAACACTGCGCGCGGGGCGTGGCTGCTGTTTACGGATGCCGATACCATCCACGAGCCGGGGTCGGCACGGCGGGCGATTGTGGAGGCGGAGCGGCATGGAGTGGGGATGCTGTCCTACTCGCCGCGGCAACTGGTGCGCGGGCTGGCGCAGCGGGCGCTGATGCCGCTGGTGTTCAGCGATCTGGCGGCGACATATTCGCCGGCGAAGGTGAACGATCCGGCAAGCCATGCGGCGGCGGCGAACGGGCAGTTTCTGCTGGTGCGACGCGACGTGTACGAAAAGATCGGCGGACACGAGGCAGTGAAAGGATCGCTGCTGGAGGATGTCGATCTGGCGGCGCTGGTGAAGCGGCGGAAGCTGGGGCTGCGCTTCCGGTATGCTCCGGAGGCAGTGTCGGCGAGGATGTACAGAAGCCTGGGCGCGATGGTGCAGGGATGGACAAAGAACCTGGCGTTGCTGTTTGGGAACGCGCCGGCGCTGGCCGGGATGCGGCTGCTGCAACTGGCGGTGCTGGCCGGGGTGCCGCTGCTGATCGCGTGGTTTGCGCTGAGCACAACGCTGTTTTCCGACGATCCGTCGCGGGCGATGTACCGGCCGATGGCCATTGCGGCGCTGCTGATTGTGTGGGGGCGTGCGCTTTGGGGGTTTTATAGCCGAGTGGCCAGCTCGAATTTTGCATTTCGGAACTATGTTTGGGCACCGCTGGGGATTCCGCTGTACGCGTGGCTGTTGTGGCGGAGCTGGATGCATCATGCGCTGCGGAAACGGGTAGTCTGGAAAGGCAGAGAGATTAAGACGAGCGTGTAGCGTTTAGGGTTTAGCGTGTAGGTTCGCTGGGCTGGACCTTTGCCGAGGAAGAGAATTGGTGGGATTGGGCGGAACATGATTTTGCTGACCAGGAAGGCTGAGTTTTCGGCGTCGCACTACTACTGGAACGAGGCGTGGAGCGCGGAAGAGAATGCGCGCGTCTTCGGAAAGTGCGCCAATCGTAACGGTCACGGGCACAATTACACGCTGGAGGTCACGGTTGCGGGCGAAGTCGACGCGGTGACGGGATTTGTGGTCGATCTGAAGGAACTGAAAGACGTGATGGATCGCGAAGTGATTGCGGCGTACGATCATCGGCATCTGAACCTGGAGGTTCCGGAGTTCCGGACGGCGATCCCGACGACGGAGAACATCGCGGTGGCCATTTGGCGGCGGCTGGAGGAGAAGATCTCCGGGGCAAAGCTGCATCGGGTACGCGTGTACGAGATGCCGGATTTGTTTGCGGAGTACTCAAGGGATTAAGAGGTAGCGCCTATGTTGAGAAGAGCACAGAGCACAGAATGCCCGCTTCGGCTGCCGCAAGGCCTGAGGGGCTAAAGCCCCATTGCATTGGCGCGGTTTATCGGCACGGCTGAAGCCGTGCCCCTTCAAAGCGTGGATTTTTTCCGGAGGCCGTTCAGTCGTGCCTCTTCAAAACACGGACGGAGCGTGGGCGTGAAGGCGTATTTAGGGCGGAGGTATCGGCTGAGCGCGTCGCATCGGCTGCACACGCCGGCGCTGAGCGAGGCGGAGAACCAGGCGGTGTACGGTAAGTGCGCCAATCCGCATGGGCACGGGCATAACTACACGGTGGAAGTGATGGTGGGCGGAGAGATCGACGCGGCAACGGGGATGGTCTGCGATCTGGCGGAGCTGGATGGGTGCGTGAGCCGCGAAGTGCTGGAACCGTTCGATCACCAAAATCTGAATACGCTGGGAGAATTTCGGAATCGCGTGCCGACGACAGAGAATCTGTTGATTGAGATCGAGTGGCGGCTGCGGCGAGCGCTGCGGCCGGAATTATCGCTGCGGGTGCGGGTGGAAGAGACGGCGAAGAATTTTTTTGAGTACAGGGGTTAGGGATTAGGGTCAGGGATCAGGAGCGCGAGATGGGGAGAACGACGCTGAAGACGGCGGAGATGCCGAGACGGGAACGGCTGGACGCCGAGATTATCGGGAAGACGGGGCTCGAACATCTGTCGACGCAGGAGATCTATCGTGAGATTATTCGGCGGTACGACGCCGATCCGACGCGGGATGGGCTGGCGAGGACGCCAGAGCGGATGGAGAAGGCGCTGGAATTTCTCACCCAGGGCTACCGGCAGGATCCGACAGCGATCCTGCGCGACGCGATGTTCGATGTGGCCTACGACGAGATGGTGATCGTGAAGGACATCGAGATGTACTCGCTGTGCGAGCACCACATGCTGCCGTTTTTCGGCAAGGTGCACGTGGCGTATATTCCAGACGGGAAGGTGATCGGGCTCAGCAAGGTTCCGCGGCTGGTGGAGGTGTTTGCGCGGCGGTTGCAGGTTCAGGAGCGGCTGACGCGGCAGATTGCGGAGGCGATCCAGGAGGCGATCCATCCGCAGGGAGTGGGCGTGGTGATTGAGGCGCGGCACCTGTGCATGATGATGCGCGGCGTGGAGAAGCAGAACTCATCGACGGTGACGTCGGCGATGCTGGGAGTTTTCCAGAAGCAGAACACGCGGGCGGAGTTTCTGTCGCTGATCCGGGAGAGATCGAACGCGGCGCTGTAACAAAGTGATCAGCTGTCAGTGATCAGAAAAATCCACGTGATCCGCTAACGGTATCGTAGAGGAGTGAACGGGCTCCTGATCATCGACAAGCCAGGCGGAATAACGTCGCATGACGTGGTGGCGCGGGTGCGCCGCGCTACGGACGAGCAGTCCGTCGGACACCTGGGCACGCTGGATCCGATGGCGACGGGCGTGTTGCCGCTGCTGCTGGGGAAATACACGCGGCTGGCGCAGTTTCTGAACGCGAGCGAGAAGGCGTATACGGGGACCATTCGGTTCGGATTCGCGACGGATACGTACGATGCGGAGGGGCAGGCGGTCGGTGAACCTTGCGCGGTGTCGCTCACGCTGGATGCGATGCGAGCTGAGGCGGCGCGGTTCGTTGGCGAGATCGAACAGATGCCGCCGCCGTATTCCGCGAAGAAGATCGAGGGGAAGCCGGCGTATAAGCTGGCGCGCGAAGGGAAGACTCCGGAGCTGAAGCCGGTGCGGATCACGGTGGAGTCGTTCACGATCGAGAGCGTGGACGGAGATACCGCGCGGTTTGCGATGCGCATCTCGGCGGGCGGATACGTGCGGGCGATCGCTCACGCAATGGGTCAGGCGCTGGGGTGCGGGGCGCATCTCAAGAGCTTGCGGCGCGTGGCCGCGGGGCCGTTCACGCTGGAGCAGGCGGTGACGCTGGAGGAGTTGGAGACAGGTGCGGAGATCGAGAAGCGGATGGTACATCCGCGGACTCTGTTGCCGGAGATGCCGGCGGTGACGGCGGATGAAGCGACGCTGGGGCGGATCCGGAACGGGATGCAGGTGAATCTGCCGGAGTATTCGGGCGCGGCGATGGTGAAGATTTTTGCCGGGCAGCGGGATCTGGCGGCGATTGGGAAGCGCGTAGCGGGGACGCTGTTTCAGCCTTTCGTTGTGCTGCTCTGAGCGCCGTTGGTCCCACATCTGGCAAATGCGGGCAGATATCGGGGGAGATCCGGAGACAAGCGTCTGCGAAGCGGGAAGCAGAACCATTCCTCAGCGGCTAAAGCCGCACCAATTTTGCTTCTATACGGCACGGCTGAAGCCGTGCCCTTTCAAGACACCGTCCGCTTCTAAGCAGGTGGTACAGCCTTGCCCTTGCAAAGCTACTTGCGCAGCATGGGCAGCAGCAGCGGGAGGAAGTTTTTCGCGAGAAGCTGGTCGCCCTGAGCGGTAGGGTGGATGCCGTCCTGCTGAATGGCGCCGGGCACGGTGTAGATGTTCGCGTAGAGCATGGGCAGCAGCGGGACGTGGTAGCGAGCGGCGATGTCGCGATACATCGCGTCGAACTGGTGGATGTAGTCGGGGCCGTAGTTGGGCGGCAGGGTGATGCCGGCGAGAAGGACTTTGCTGCCGGAGTGGAGGAGGGTGGAGACGATGGTGTCGAGATTGCGGCGGGTGTCGGTGATGGGCACGCCGCGGAGGCCGTCGTTGCCGCCGAATTCGACGATGACGACGGCGGGGTGCAGGGCGAGGATGTCCTGAAGGCGGTCGACGCCGTCTTTGCTGGTGTTGCCGCTGATGCCGGAGTTGACGACGCGATAGCGGTAGCCGCGGGCGTCCAGATCGTGCTGGAGATCGTCAGGATACGTGAAGCCGGGGGCGACGCCATAGCCGGCGGTGATGCTGTCGCCGAAGCAATCGATGACGGGAACGGCGGGACGCGGAGCAGCGTAGGTTAAAGGAACGAAGAGCAGCAGTGCGGCGGCAGCGGTCGCGATGCGGCGGAGCACGTTTCCAGTCTAGCAATGAGAGGATGAAGGCACAGGAGAGCGGATGATTGAGGTGCGGGGACTGAAGAAGTCGATTCGGAACGGTGCGCGGACGGTGGAGATTCTGCGCGGGATCGATCTGACGATTCCGAAAGGTCAGTTTGCGGCGATTATGGGCGCGAGCGGCAGCGGTAAGAGCACGCTGCTGGGGCTGCTGGCCGGACTGGATGCGCCGTCGGAAGGAGAAGTGATTCTCGACGGCGTGTCGATTGGGCGGCTCGAAGAGGATAAGTTGGCCGAGGTACGAGGGAGGCGGATTGGGTTCGTCTTCCAGTCGTACCAGTTGATTCCGACGCTGACGGCATTGGAGAACGTGATGCTGCCGCACGAGTTGAATGCGGTGGGCGACGCGCAGAGAAAGGCGGAGGCACTGCTGGAAGCGGTGGGATTGAAGGACCGGCTGCATCATTATCCGGTGCAACTTTCGGGCGGGGAGCAGCAGCGGGTGGCGCTGGCGCGGGCGTTTGTGCTGGAGCCGCCGATTGTGCTGGCGGATGAGCCGACAGGCAATCTGGACTCGGCGAACGGGCAGCACGTGCTGGAGCTGCTGGTGGAACGGCAGCGCGAGTCGGGCACAACGCTGGTGCTGGTGACGCACGACGCGCAGATTGCGGCGCGCGCGGATCGGAGGATCCAGCTGCGGGATGGGTTGGTAGTGTCCGATGATGGGCTGGCCGTCCAGGGACTAGCCGTCCAGGCGGATGCTCCGCGAGAGGTGGCTCAGAAAGAAGATCGGCGATGAGTCCCGTCGCGAAAAAACGGGCGCTGTCGTGGAGGACGGCGGCGAAGATTGCGTGGCGCGAGCTGCGTGCGGGGAAGGCGAAGTTTCTTTTCGTGCTGCTGTCGGTAGCGGTGGGAGTGGCGGCGCTGACGGGCGTGCGCGGATTCAGCCAGTCGTTTTCGCGGGCGCTGCTGGAGCAGGCGCGGAGCATCATGGCCGGGGATTTGTCGGCGCGGATGTTCCGGCAGGCGACGCCGGCGGAGTTGAAGCAGCTGGACGCGCTGAAAGCGCAGGGCGTGCGCGAGACGCAGGTGACGGAGATGCTGTCGATGGCGATGGTC
>JASIAO010000517.1 GCA_030041955.1 Acidobacteriaceae bacterium
AATCCGCTCCAGTATCGCCGCCGCGTCCGCCTCCGCATCCAGCACATTGCGCGCCCGCTCGCGGCCTTTCTGCCGCAAACCAACATTCACCGTGGGCAGCGCAAACGATGCCGTCTCCATGATGCCGCTGCTCGAGTTCCCTATCATTGCCTCCACGTTGCGCAGCAGGCTCCAGTATGTCACTGCGTCCAGATTCACAAACAGCTTCGCGCACTCGTGCTCCGTCACATACCCCCGCGCGCGCTCCACCAGCTCCCTGCTCCCAGCATCGGCATTCGGATAGCAAAACACAATCTGCGTGTCGCCTTTCCGGGCAATCTCCTCCAGCGCCGCGAACAGCGCTCCAGCTTCACGCGTTGTCTCCCGCTCCAGCGTCACCGGATGGTACGCAACCAGCAGCGTCGGCCGGCTCAGACCGAGCCCGCACCGCGCTTCCACCTCATCCCGGGTGAGCAGCCGGCTCCGTTGCAGATGATCGAGCGATGGCGCGCCCGTCCGGTGCACGCGCCACGGCTCTTCGCCCATGGCGATCACGCGCGCCCGCGCTCCCTCCGTCGATGTAAAGTGCACATGACTCATCTTCGTCAGCGCATTTCGCACCGCATCGTCGATCGCTCCCTCGCTGATCTCCCCGCCCTCGATGTGTGCCATCGGAATCCGCAGCGACAGCGCCACTGCCGCCGGCGCCAGCATCTCGTAGCGATCCGCAATCAGCAGCAGCAGATCGGGCCGCATCGCCCCCAGCGCATCGGCCAACGAAAGTATCGCGACGCCTATGCTCTTCGCCATCCCAACATCGCTGTCGCTGCTCAACAAGGACTCGATCCGCGCCGCAACCGCAAACCCATCCTTCTCGATCTCCCGCCCCGTCTGCCCAAACTCCGGCGAGAGATGCGGTCCCATCGCAATCAGCCGCAGATCGACCTCCGGTTGCTCCTTCAACAGCCGCAACGGCCAGTACAAATGGCTGTAATCGGCACGCGAGCTGGTGACCACGGCAATCCTGCGCTGGCTCATGACTTGGCGGCGAGGAACTCCGCAATAGATTCCCGAATCACCGCGCTCGGCTGGTAATCCGGCGCCAACTCTTCCACCACGCGCAGCGCTGTGGTCAGATCACGCGCCGGAATCGCTTCCTCAAGCCTCTGCATCCTCGCCTCGAGTCCCACCGCTCCTGGACTCATCACTCGCCGCAGCCCGGGCGTCGCCGCGCCATCCACCTGCTCGCCTAGCGCGACCAGCGACTCCTCCAGTTTGTCTCCCGGTCGAAGTTCCGTGAACACCACCTGCGCCGTGCGCCCACTCGCTAAGATCATCCGCCGCGCAAGGTCCTCGATGAACACCGGCTCTCCCGCATCCGGCACGAGGATTCCCTCTGCCGCATCGCACGCAATCGCCTCGCCCAGCAATGCCGCCACATCCTGAAGCGTCAGAAAATACCGACGCGCTGCGGGATGCGTCACCGTCACCGGTCCTCCCCGCGCGATCTGCTCCCGAAACAGCGGCCCTACGCTGCACGGCGACCCAATCACGTTCGCCAGCCGCACTGCCGCGCAGCGCATTGCGCTCTCTTCCGCGTGCGTGAGCATCGCCATCTCCGCAATGCGTTTCGACGCGCCCATGATGCTGTGCGGAGCAACCGCCTTGTCCGTGGAAACCAGGATCATCCCGTCCGTGCCATGAGCCGCCGCTGCCTGCGCCACACGCCATGTGCCCAGCGCATTCGTCTCCAGCACGGCCAGCGGATTCCGCTCCATCAGCGGAACGTGCTTGAGCGCCGCTGCATGCAGCACCAGCTCCGGCTGCCACTCACGGAACACCGACGCCAGCAGCCCGCGGTCGCACACGCTGCCCAGCACAGGAACGCAGCGCTCGCCCTCCCCGCGTGCTTCCATCTCCGCATGAATGGCAAAAAGTTGCTGCTCGGCAATCTCCAGCAACACCAGGCGCTCTGCACCTGCGGCTGCCATGTGTCGCACCATCTCACTACCGATAAAGCCGCCCGCGCCGGTCACCAGCACGCAGCGTCCTCCCACACCCGGCACTGCAACGGGACCGGCATCGTTCGCAACGCGCCCCAGAATTTCCGTCCACGCGGGCGCGCGCATGCTCGACGACGATGGCGAGAAATCGTTTCGCATCTGGCCCCGATTATAAGGCTCGCTTCCTCGCTATAATCGCGATGCACGATGCGCGTCACCCTCCTGCCCGCCACCGAACAGTTGTCGCTGCTGCGCCGCCGCGACCTCACGCCGCTCGAACTTGCTGAAGAACACATCGCGCAGATTCAGCGTCTTAACCCGCAGCTCAGTGCCATCGTCGACTACGACCCCGACCGCATCCGCGCCCAGGCTCGCAACCCTCGTCCTGGCCCACTCAGCGGCCTGCCCGTCACCGTTAAGTCTTCCATCTCCATTGCCGGCTACCGCTGCGAAATCGGCAGCAGGCTCAATCGCGGGTTCATCCCCGATCGCAACGCCGTTGTCGTTGATCGCCTCCTTGCTGCGGGATCGATTCTCCTCGGCACCACCAACTGCCCTGAGTTCCTGATGGCTTACGAAACAGAAAATCTGCTCTACGGCAGCACCCGAAATCCCTGGAATCCCGATTACTCCGCGGGTGGCTCCAGCGGCGGCGAAGCTGCGGCCATCGCGGCCGGGCTATCCGCGGCAGGCCTCGGCAGCGACAGCGGCGGATCGGTCCGCGAGCCCGCAGCCTTCACCGGAATCTGCGCGCTCAAGCCCACTGCTGGACGCATTCCCGCCGCGGGCCATCTCCCGCCCTGCCTCGGACCCTTCTCGTTCCTCGGCGCCGTCGGTCCCATGGCGCGGACAGTCGGCGATCTCGCCCTGCTCTTTGAAAACCTCTCCGATCAGGATCCAACTGATCCCGCGAGCCCGCCCGTCCTGCACCGTTCTGTCTCGATCGAACAAGCGAAGCAGTTCCCCATCGGCTATTTCGAAGACGATGGCCTCGTTCCGGTCACACCCGAAACCCGCGAAGCCGTTCGCGCCGCCGTCCACACCCTGGAGCGCCGCGGCTTCACCCTCCGGCCCTTTCGCCCAGAGGCGCTCGAAGCCGCGCGCAGGCTGTGGTGGATCTTCTTTGTCCAGTGTGGTGCTATGCTCTACGGGCCCATCATCCGCGGGCGCGAGTCCGAACTCAGCCCGGCGTTCCGCGATTTCCTCGCCATCGCCCGCGCCGAAACGCCGCTCACCGCCGACGATCTTCTCAACGCCTGGGTTGAATCCGACCGCGTCCGCGCCCACCTCCTCGAAGAAATGCGCGAATACCCCGTGCTCCTCTGCCCGGTCTGCGCCATCCCCGCCTTCCGCCCAGGCGAGCGCAGCTGGGCCATCGATGGCCGCACCGTTGCCTATTTCGATGCCATGCGGTACACGCAATGGTTCAATTTGCTCGGAGGACCCGCGGCCGTCTTGCCTGTTTCCCGATCGGCCGACGGACTCCCCATTGGCATCCAGATCGCCGCCCGCCCGTTCCACGACGAGCTCACCCTCGCCGTGGCCGCCGCTCTCGAAAGCGAATTCGGCTACCAGCCCCCGCCCATGGCGCTCTGACGCGACCGACGCCCCGCGCCCTCTTCATCATTCCGCACCAAAAACAAAAAGGCCCGCCTCGCGGCGAACCTTGTCTTGACGCAGTGACGTTTATGGTTTGAGGTGCGAGAAAATACTCAGCCGCGAAATGTCGTTCACAGTGATGAACGCGAAGAACAGGATGATCATGATGAACGCCACCTGATACACCCGCTCCTTGAACTCCTGCTTCAGATCGCGGCGCAGCATTCCCTCGATGCAGAGCAGCAGGATCATCCCGCCATCCAGGATCGGAATCGGCAGCAGGTTCATAATGCCCAGATCCAGGCTGATCAACGCGCTGAGCCCCACGATCGGCTCCCACCCGTGCATCTCCGCCGCTTCGCCGGTCATCCGCGCGATCCCCACCGGCCCGCTGATCTGCTGCATCACGCCCGCATGGTGCGTAAACAGCCGGTAGACCACCTCCAGAATGTATCCCGAATAGCGCCGGTTGTAGTCGACCGAATGGTGAATCGCCTCCAGGATCGGCAGTTGCTCCACGTGGAAGGGCGGCGGCACCGCGCTGAATCCGAGGCGGTATCCCGGTGACTCCGATCCGAGATCCGACCACATCGGCTGTACGCCAATATTGAACGTCCCCTTGCCGCGTTGAACCACCAGCGTCACCGGCTTACCGCCGGATTGATTCAGGACTGCGAGGATCGCCGGGACGCCGTGTACCGGCTGCCCGTCCACCGCCACAATGCCGTCGCCGGATTTCAGTCCCGCCTGCGCAGCGGGATCGCCGGACATCACGTCGTCGATCACGACCGGTCCGCTCTGCTCCTGCGGAATCAGTCCCAGTGTCTCCACATCGAAATCGTCGCCTTTGGCGGGCTGAGGCAGATACAGCTCCGTGCTGAACTCCTCGGTTTTCCCGTCCACATTGCGTTCCACCGTCACCGGAACCGTGGAGTTCACATCCAGCGCGGCGCGGTTCATCAACTCATCCCACGTCGGATTCCGGTCGCCGTCGAAACGAACAATCCGGTCGCCCGTATGCAGTCCCGCGCGCCCGGCCGGAGTGTTCGGCGTCACCACGTCCAGCACGGCCGGCGCGCTCAGGAAGTTATCGACCTCGTTGTGCATCATGAAGAATCCGCTCATCAGCACCAGGGCCAGAATGAAGTTGAACACCGGTCCGGCCGCCGCAATCAGGACCCGCTGCCAGCGCGGGCGCGCGCTGAATTCATGCGGATCGCTGGAGGTCTCCGACCCCGGCGTCTCGCCCGCCATCTTCACGTAGCCGCCGAACGGCAGCGCGCCCACGCAGTAGTCGGTGTCGCCGTATTTGATCCCGAACAGACGCGGCGGAAATCCCAGCGAGAAGGCCTCCACGCGCACGCCGCACAGCTTGGCGACGATGAAATGGCCCAGCTCATGTACCACCACCATGACACTGAGCACAATGAGAAACGAAATGATTGAGACGAGGGCGAAAGGCATAGTTGGAGAGCTTCGTACTCCTGCAAAACCGCTGTGGCACCGCAACCCGCGCTTCAGGAGGGACGGAACGCTGATCGTCCTGCCAGAATCTCCCGCGCCCGCTCGCGAGTTTGGCAGTCCAGCGCCAGCACTTCTTGTATGGTCGCCGGATGCGTCTCGGAGGTTGTCTCGAGTACCTCTTCTATTGTAGCTGGAATGCCCGTAAACGGTATGGCCCGTTGGAGGAATGCGTCCACCGCAACCTCGTCCGCCGCGTTCAGCGCAATGGCGTGCGCGCCGCCCTTTTCCGCCGCCTCATACGCCAGCCGGAGACACGGAAATCGTTGAAAATCCGGCTGCTCGAAGTGAAGATCGGCCAGTTTCGCGACGTCGAACCGCAATTCTGACTCCACTCGCTCCGGATAGCTCAGCGCGTACAGGATTGGCAGCCGCATATCCGTCACCGAAATCTGCGCGAGCAGGCTGCCATCCACGTACTCTACCAGGGAGTGCACCGTGGATTGCGGATGCACCGTCACCTTCACCGCCGACGGCGGCAGGTCGAACAGCCGGCACGCCTCGATGATCTCCAGCCCCTTGTTCAGCATCGTCGCGGAATCGATGGTGATCCGCCTTCCCATCACCCACGTCGGATGCTGGAGTGCCTGCTCGATCGTGATCTTGTCGAACTCCGCAAGCGGCAGCGTCCGGAATGGCCCTCCCGATGCGGTCAGCCAGATCTGCCGCACCTCGCGCCGCTCCCCCGCCCGCATGCATTGGTGGACGGCATTGTGCTCGGAGTCGATCGGCAGCAGCGCCACTCCCTTTTCGCGCGCCGCCGCCGTCAGGATCTCGCCTGCCGCAACCATCGCTTCCTTGTTCGCGAGCCCGATCGTCTTGCCCGCCTGTACCGCGGCATACGTCGCTTCCAGCCCTGCCACGCCCACAATCGCGGAGACGACAAAGTCCACTTCCTCGAGCGTCGCCACACGCACGGTGCCCGCACTGCCCCATGCCACTTCTGTTTCGTTATGTCCGTCGGCCCGCAGCCGCCGCTGCAGTTCGCTCGCCAGCTCTTCCGTTGCCAGCGAAACTACGCGCGGCTTCCACCGGATGCACTGCTGCCAGGCTGTATCGAGATTGCGCCCCGCTGCCAATGATGCGACCGCGAATCGCTGCGGATAGCGTTCCACGATGTCCAGCGTGCTTTGTCCGATGGATCCGGTCGACCCCAGAATGGCGATGCGTTTCAAGCGACTGAATTTTTCCTCGGTTCCTCTGAGCCTGCCGCCCCTGAGCTCTGCGCAAGTCGGTTCTTAGCTGGCCGCCTCTTAGCTAACTGCTTTTCGGCTAACCGGCCCTTAGCTAACCGCGTCTTAGCTGCCTCTAAAACGACTGCTGAGCTAACTGAGCGTACCACAGCAATGGAGCCGCCAGCAGCAGCGCGTCGATGCGGTCCAGCATCCCGCCATGGCCGGGCAGCAGATGCCCGGAATCCTTCACGCCCGCGCCCCGCTTGATTGCCGACTCCACCAGATCCCCCAACTGCGCGCCTACATTCACCAGCACTGCCAGCCCGATCCAATGCGCGATTGTCCCCGGATAGAACAAGGCCTCTACGTTGTGCGCCGTCAGTTGCTGCGCCACCCAAATCAGCAACAGCGTGACTAACACGCTGCCCACCACCGATGCGATGCTGCCCTCCCAGGTTTTATTGGGGCTCAGCGTCGGCGCCAGCCGCCGCTTGCCGAACGCGCGTCCGATGTAGAGCGCGGCTACGTCTCCCGACCACACCGCGAGAAACAGAAACAACAGCAGCGACGGTCCGTTGTCCTGGGTCGACAGCAGATACAGCGTTGACATCGACAGCCCGATGTAGATCAGCCCGAAGACCGATCCCGCCGTATCCGCCAGCACGCGGTTCACTGGCGATCGGAACGTGCACACGATCAGCAGCACCAGCGCCAGCGCGCCCGTGAACGGCGCCATCAGGTCCGGCCGCATGAAAATCGCCGCCATCAGGATGCCCAGGCAAACCAGCACCGTGATTCGCGGCGTCTTCGCACCCATCGCATCGGCCAGCCCCAGGTATTCCCACAAAGCCAGCGCCGAAACGACAAACACGACGCCCATCAGCAACACCGGCCACCGCGGCGACAGAAAAATCACCACCAGCACCAGAGGTATCAGAACAATTGCGGTAAGAATGCGCTGCATGTAAGGGCAGGATACACGCTGGCGCCCGATCTCATAGTGGAACCCATGCCGCTGCTGCGATTTCCGGCCAGCAAATGATCTTCAGCTGGCCGCTTCTTAGCTGCCCGCCTCTCAACTGCCTTACTTCGCGTTCGGGATCCGAGTCGCCGGCATCCCGCGCAGCAGCACCAGCTCTGCCTGCACTTTCTCCCACTTCCGCGGATCCCGCTTCGTCACGATCGGCGCATCCGGCTGCGAATAAAACGTCAGAATATTCTGCCGCAGCCCCAGTGGCGGCCGCGCGCTCTCTCGCGTCACACGCCCCAGGAGCTTCGCGTACGTCTCATCCGTCAGCCGATAGGTTCCCGGACGCGTCATGTATCCCGTATCCAGATCCAGATCCGGCACCGAGAACCCATCCTGTCCCTTCTGCGCCACTTCGGCCAGCAGGCGCGCGTACTCTGCCGTCGCACGGTTCACGCTCGCCACATAATCCGCTTCGGTATCCGTTTTGGGCCCACGAATCGACAGATCCGACAGCGCCCCAACCTTCGGCAGCACCACGATCACCACCGCCACCACGCGCGTTAGAAGGCTCGGCTTATGCTTGCGGTACGCCTCCCAGTGGGCCGCCACATCGGTAGCCTTCAGCCGCTGGTCGAATTCCTCGAAGGCCGCATCGTCCGGATCAGGCGGAAAGCTCTTCCTGTGCAGCAGAGCCTCTGCGTAGCCCACGCGCGGTAATAGCTGCCGCACCGACCAGCGATAGCTCCGGAACGCGGCGAACTCATCCCCGATCACGCTGTGCAGGCTGATGCCATAGGTGTCGTAGAAGGCGCGATTCAGCAGTTGCACTGGAACTTTGAACCCCACGTGCCGCAAGTATCCCGATGGCGCGAATCGCCCCCGGCTTAGCTCATCGATGTCGAACGCGAACTCCGTCCGCACGTGCGCATGCGGATTCTCCTCATAGGTCACCACCGGCCCGTAATCCGTCTTCAGCTGCGGAAATTCCTGTGGCACCGACAGGTTCACCGCATACCGGTGCCCCATCGTGTCTCCCACATAATGTGACAGCGCCCCCAGCGAAAATGCCAGCTCGTCGATGTTGTGCGCCTCGTGGATCAGGTTGGTGATAAAGTCCCCGGTACGAACATAGTGCGTCAAATCGCTGAAGAACTCGTGTCCGAACGGGTAGTACCCCGCGTCCTGGATCGTCGCTCCGCCGTACGCGTACGCTCGTGCCTCGCGCAGTTCGTCCGGCGTCGCGTTTGGATACCGGCTCAGCAGCACCGGCTTGATCGAGGCGTCCCACGCGATATCGATCAGCGTCTCATGGGTCAGAAATGAGTATCCGAGACACACCGGCGCGGTCAGCAGGAGCACCAACGCGGCAAACGCAGCTTTCGCTTTCATTCTTTCCGGGAACTCCCGCGTGCATTCTGCAACCGTGCTCTCTACTCGTAGCGCAGGGCTTCTGCCGGCAACACTTTCGCCGCCGAACTCGATGGGTACACCGTCGCCAGCAGCGAAACCCCGAGCGACATCGCCGTCACGATCACCCCGTGTAGGATGCGCGGCGCGAACGGAAGATAGTCCAGCGAATATACATCCGCCGATAAATGTATGAACCGGTAATGCTGTCCCAGCAGGGAAATCGTGTAGCCCAGCACCAGCCCGATCGCCGTACCGATCACGCCGATCAGCATCCCCTGCAGCAGGAAAATCCTCCGAATCTGCCCCGGCTGCACGCCCATCGACATCAGCACTGCTATGTCTTTGGTCTTCTCCATCACCATCATGGTCAGCGCGATCAGGATATTCAGCGCCGCCACGCACACGATCAGCCCGATTACGATGAACGTGACCACCTGCTCCAGCTTCAGCGCCCGGAACAGCTCCTGGTTCTCCTCCATCCAGTTCTTCGTGGTGAAGCCCGGCCCCGCCGCCGTTTCGATCTCATCCGCAACTTTGTCCGCGTGATACAGATCGTCCACGCGAAACGCGATCTCCGACACCAGATCCGGCTCGCTGAACAACGCCTGCGCGTCAGCCAGCCGCACGAACCCGAAGCTCGAATCGTACTGGTAGAACCCGGAGTGAAAAATCCCCACCACCTGGAACCGCTGGTACTTCGGCTCCACGCCCCATGGCGTCAGGTTGCCCTGCGGGCTGGTCACCAATACAGTGTCGCCCACTTTCGCGCCGATCGAGTCCGCCAGATCCACCCCGATAATCAACGGCGGCGTGGCCTCGCCGGCCTCGTCCTGGGGATTGGTGGGGCGGCTGAGCGGCGCCCCGCTTCCGGACTGCAGATGCAACAGGATGTTGGATACCGTGCGCTCCTCGCCGGGGATAATCCCCTTGAGCATCGCTCCGCCGGAGAGTGCGCCCCGCGAGATGAGTACAGGCTCGTACAGCCCGGGCGCGTCAGCCACCACATGCGGCAGATGCCGCAGCCGCTCGGTCAGCGCACGCCAGTTGCGGATTCCGTCGTTCATCGTCCGCATCAGGTCCACGTCCGCCGTGGAACTCAGTAGCTGATTCTGCAGCTCGCGCCGCGTGCCGTTGGTGATGGCCAGCGCAATGATCAGCGACGCGACGCCCACCGCCACGCCTGTGATCGAAATCCAGGTAATCACCCCGATGACCGCCTGGCGGCGTTTGGCGCGCAAATACCGCGCGGCGACAAAGAGCTCAAAACGCATCGGCGTTACCGCACCACCGCTTTAACCGTCACCGCATTCTCGTAGCGATCGAAGACGCGGATCGCGATCACATGCTCCTGCGCATCCGCTGGTGCTTCCGCCCCCGGCCTCGGCGCCGGCACCGCGGCGTCAAAGTCGAACCGCTCCGTGAGCGAGTCCGCGATGTTCCCCACAGGGCTCACGTA
>JASIAO010000518.1 GCA_030041955.1 Acidobacteriaceae bacterium
GTCGCTTTTTCTCCGGAGCGCGAGGATCCCGGTAACGACACCGTTGCCCGTCGTGACATTCCCAAAGTCATCGGCGCTCCCGGTCCCGTCTCCCGTCAGCTCGCCTGCGCGCTCTACGGCAGCATCTTCAACCGCACCGTTCCCGTCTCCTCGCCGGCCGCCGCCGAGATGACCAAACTTCTCGAAAACATTTACCGCTGCGTCAATATCGCACTCGTGAACGAGCTCAAGCAGATCTGCGAGCGCATGGGCATCGATATCTTCGAGGTCATCGACGCCGCCAAAACCAAGCCCTTCGGCTTCCAGGCCTTCTATCCCGGCCCCGGACTCGGTGGCCACTGCATCCCCATCGACCCTTTCTACCTCTCCTGGAAAGCCAAACAGTTCGACTTTCGCACGCGCTTTATCGAGCTGGCCGGAGAAATCAATATCCACATGCCGTATTACGTCGTGGAAAAAACCGCCGAAGCCCTCAACCAGCGCCGCAAACCCCTGCAGGGCTCCAGAATCCTCATCCTCGGCGTCGCCTACAAAAAGGACATCGACGACCTGCGCGAATCTCCCGCCCTCACCATCATCGAGCTGCTCCGCCGCCGCGGCGCCGACATCGCCTATAACGACCCGTACTTCGCCCGCGTCGGACAAGGACGCCACTACGCCCTCGACATGACCTGCACCCCGCTCGACAACCTCGCCTCCTGGGACGCCGTCCTCATCGTGACGGACCACTCCAGTTACGACTACCTGCAGATCGTGCGCGAATCCCAGTTGGTCATCGACACCCGCAACGCCACCAAAGGTCTCACGTCAGACAACATCGTCAGGTGTTGAGTCACTCGGCCTGCATTTTCATCGCTTCGACCGCCGCTCTTAGCTCCGCGACCTCTTCCCGCAGCCGCGCCACTTCCGCCTCCAGCCGCTGCATCCGATCCTCTGCGTCCGATCCGGAAGCCTCGCTTCGCGGCGCACTCGCCGCCTGCGCCTCGATCGCACCCGACAATAAATGCGCGTACCGGATTTCTTTCGTCCCCGGCTGACGCGGCAGCGCCGCTACGAGCGGAAGCTCCCGTTGCATCAGCTTCTGCAGCACGGCCAGCACGTCTTCCAGCTCCTCAAACCGGTACATTCGCTCCGTGCGCCCGCGCAATTCCCCCGGCGTCTGTGCGCCCCGCAGCAGCAGCACGCACAGGACCGCCGTCTCGCCCCGCGTAAAGTTAAAGACTTCCTGCATGCGATGCTCGTACTTGGTCACCCGGCCTTCGGCTCCGCGCGCTTCGCCCGCCAGCCCATCCTCATCGAGCCCGCGCAGCGCCGACCGCACCTCGTCCTCCGTCAGCTCCATCACCGGATCGCGATTGTTCTTCTGATTGCACGCGTTCACCAGCGCATTCAGCGACAGCGGATAATACTCCGGCGTCGTCGTCTCCTTTTCCACCAGCGCGCCCAGCACGCGCGCCTCCGCAGCACTCAGCATGATCGTCATGGAACTTGTTCAGCCTCTCCAAATTCAGCGTAAAGCAGGCGTTACCCCGCCGTGATGCGCTGCACACGCTCGAAAACCCAGGTAAGATTACGTGAATATCCCGTTACAGGAGTGCCCCATGAGGCCAATGCGTTCCCGGGTACAAGTGTTGACGTTGCTAGCCGCCATCGTGTCCGTCGTCGCTCTTCCGCAGTTCGCGCCCTCCGCATTGGCCCAAACAGCTGTCACCGGCGGCCTCAATGGCGTCGTCACGGACTCCTCCGGCGCCGTCGTTCCCAATGCCACCGTCACCATCGTCAACAGCACCACCGGCGACACACGCGTCCTCAGGACCAATGCCGACGGCCGCTACACCGCGCCATTCCTCAAACCCGGCCACGTCACCGTCTCCGCCTCTGCCCCCAATCTGCAGTCGGATACGGTCTCCATTCAGATCCTAGTCGGCCAGCAGTCCGTCGCCAATCTCACCGTCACCCCCACCGGCAGCAAACAGGTCGTCGTGGTCAGCGCCGATAACGGCCAGCTGATCGACACCCAGTCGGCCAACACCGTTACCACCTTCAACACCGAGCAGTTTGAGAACCTGCCCAACCCCGGCGGCGACATCACCACCATCGCCTTTACCGTGCCCGGCGTTGTGGTGAATACCAACGGAGCTCACGGCTATTTCAACGGCAGTTTCAGTTCCACCGGCCTGCCCGGAATTTCCAATCTCATCGTCATCGACGGCTCCGACAATACGGACTCGTTCTTCAACACCGCCACCTCCGGCGCCTCCACCCTCAACATTGGCCAGAATGAGATTGCGCAGGCCTCCGTCGTGCAAAACGGCTACACCGCGGAATGGGGACGGCAGGCCGGCGCCGTGGAAACCTACGTCACCAAGAGCGGCTCCAATCGCGTCCACGGCCTGCTCAACTACACCTACAACAGCGACGGGCTCAACGCGAACGACTTCTTCAACAACCTGTATGGCATACCTCGCCAGAAGGCCGTTTCCAACGAGTACGCGGCCCAGATCGGTGGCCCGATTATTCGCGACAAGTTGTTCTTCTTCGCCGATACCGAGGGCATTCGCTACATTCAGCCATCAACCAGCTACGTCAACTTTCCCACCCCCGCGTTTCAGAACACGACCCTGAACACGATCCCCTCCGCCAGCGTTCCCCTCTACACCCAGATGTTCAAGCTGCTGCAAAGCTCGCCGTTTTACTCGACCGCCACGCCCATCACGAACGGCAGCGGACCGCTGCAGGACGGTTTCAACACGCTCGGGTGCGGCAGCTATGCCGGCACGCCTGTTTATGGATCGCCCGGGCATTATTTTGGAGTTGACACCCCATGTATGTCCGCCGCTGCGGGTGTCACGCACGGCGCGCTGCGCGAATGGATGGCCATTGGCCGGGTCGACTGGAATCTCAGCGACAAGCAGAAGATCTTCGTTCGTGTCTCGGACGATCAGGGCTTCCAGCCCAACTTTGTCAGCGTCGTCAATCCCGTGCTGAACGTAAACAGCAGCCAGCCCATCTGGAACGGTCAATTCAACCATACCTATGTATTCACCCCCGCTCTGACCAACCAGCTCATCCTGTCCGATTATTTCTATTCGTTTCCTTTTGGGCCGGCCAACTTACAGGCAACGCTGGCCGCCTCGCCTACCCAATTTTTTGAAAGCTACGACGGTGGAACCAACGCTTCCCCCGGTCTGGGACAGGGTGGCACGGTCGGTTTCAACTGGGGCGGCAATCCCACAACCACCAACTCCACGCAGTATCAGTTAGTCGACGATGTCTCCTGGCTGAAGGGCAACCACACTCTGAAGTTCGGAGTGAACTTCAAGCGCTATGACGTGACCGATGGCTATCCCTCGGTGAACACCTATGGCGGCTATTATGTCTTCAACTCTCTCGGGGATTTCGCCGGCGGCGCGTTGCCCGGTTCGTCCGATTCCTATTTCACCCAGACCTTCGATGCCGCCAAGCACATCCATATCAACGGCTATAACTACGGCATCTACGGACAGGATGAATGGAAGGCTACGCCGCGCCTGATCCTGGATTACGGCGTCCGCATCGACCGCAACGGTAACCCCGGCTGCACCACTAACTGTTTTTCGCGATATCTCGGTACTTTCCCCGACCCCAGCGCGACTCTGGACACGCCCTACAATGCAACCATCGCCACTGGCTACAAGAATTCCTTCGATTCGCTCGAATTGGCGGTGATCCAACCACGCTTCGGCTTCAACTACGACCTGACCGGCAAAGGAAGGTCCCTGGTGCGTGGCGGCATCGGCCTATTTGCCGACGCATTTCCCGGCGCGCTGATCGAGAACCAGTATCTGGATTTCCCCGACCTTTACGCCGCGTTCGTCGAAGCCGGCAACGTGGCCCAGGGCGCGGGAAGCGCGCCCGCCTTTGCGGCCGATTCCTACGGCGTCCTCACCACCGGATTTTCCCAGGGGCTCAGCGCCAACCAATTGGCGGCGGCGCTGCCGGCGGGCGTCCCCTTTTTCGCGCCGAGTCACTACTTATCCCCGAATCACATGGTGAACGCAAAATATCTGGAGTGGAGCCTGCAGTTCCAGCAGCAGCTCGACCCCTCTGACGCCGTGATCGTGTCCTACGTCGGTAATCATGGCTACGACTTAGTCAGTTACGACTACGGCATCAATCAAAACCTGGCCGGCAACGCCTATACTCCCTCCTCGAATTACTCCAGTTTCGAGGATGTCCCCGTGAATCCCCCCGATCCGCGCTTTGGCTCGATGGGAATCATCAACGACAATGCCAGAGCCGGCTACAACGGCGGCTGGATCGAATACAAGCACATCGATCAGCGCGGATTAACCGCCAACATTTCCTACACCTGGTCCCATGCCATTGACGATATCTCCAATGGCGGCCAGGGCGAAGCCTTCAACAACAACGGTTTCGGCAACCAGATCGTGCCCAATCAGCCGGGTAAGTTGATGTATTCCAATGCGGACTATGATGTCCGTAATAACTTTCTCCTCGACCTTACCTGGATCGAGCCGTATCACTTCGGCAATCAGTACATCCAGCAGGCTGCCGCCGGCTGGACCATCGCCAGCAAGGCCTACTGGCGCTCCGGCGAGCCCTTCAGCGTGGTCAACAGCAATGCTGAAAACGATCTCAACAACGGCACGGGCAATGGCACCGTCCTGGCCGACGTCCTCACTCCCAACTTCAGCCATTCCTGCAATTCCTACTCCCACCCCTGTTTTCAGGGACACGACTTCAATGGCTCCGGCGTAACCGTCCAGGACGAGTATGGGGATCCCGCACAGGCCAACTTTGGCAACGTGCCGCGCAACGCCTTCTACGGCCCGCATTATGCTGATGTGGATTTGAGCCTGTACAAGAACCTCTACCAGCGGGAGAACCTCCAGTTCAAGGTCGGCGCGCAGGCCTTCAATGTGCTCAACCACACCAACTTCGCGGCCCCGCAAAACGACGCAGCGCTTGCCGGAGCAGGCTTCGGCACCATCGACAGCGATGTGGTCGCGCCCACCAGCCCCTACGGAGCCTTCGGCTCTCCGGGCTCAGGCCGTATCATGGTCGTTACCGGCAGGTTCACCTTCTAACTTGTCCTGGCTCTGGCGGGCGTCGCTCCCCGGCGTCCGTACTAACTCGGCATACCGAGATTTCCTCACCATGCAAACCCGCCGGAACGCCGCTGCTCTCAT
>JASIAO010000519.1 GCA_030041955.1 Acidobacteriaceae bacterium
CCGCAGCCGGCATGAAAGTCCAGCCCATCACCGGTTTCGTCGATCGCGAAGGCGGCACCTTCTTCCAGGAGTGGTCGGCGCTCTTCGTGGTCGCCGGCCAGCAGGGCGAGCGCATCCTCTACCACTACCCGCGCCTCCAGGCGCTGGCCGGAGCCGCCGAAAACTCCATCGCGCTCGCCGGCCCGCTGGAGCGCGTCGCGCTCAGCGCCAATTTCCGCGCGCTGCCCGTCACCGACGCCAACGACGGCGAACAGATCGTCTGTTTCCGCAGCTTCTTACCCAGTGCCAGCACGCTGGTGTGAAAAAGACAGCTTATAGCCGGCAGCAGGTAGCTACTAACACCTGTACCTCCGCTGCCAGCGACCAGCTACCAGCTACTAACTACTAGCTAATTGCTAATTGCTACCCGCTCTCCCGGAGGGAACTTGCAACTCACCATCAATAACTACGACGGTAAGGGCGCAGTCGATTACACCGCCTCCATCGTTGCCGGACGGTCCTTCCGCATCGTGCGCCGCCTCAACGAGCCCGTCACCTGCGAAGTGACGCTGCTGCCCGCGTCCGGCCTCGCCATACCGGCGCGCAACGGCCGCGTCCTGGTCTCCGACGACAGCGGCAATCTGCTCTTCACCGGCTACGTCGCCACTGAGCCCGCGCTTGAGCTGGCCGGCCAAAGCAGCAGCGGCGCCACGTATCTCGCCCTGGTGCAGGCCATCAGCGACGACATTCTGCTCAGCCGCCAGAGCCTTCCCCAATCCGGCGCAACCTGCGGCCTCACCGCCGGCCAGTCGCTCCAGGCGCTGCTCTCGCGCATGCAGATCGCAGGCATCCTGCAATCGCTGTCCCAGGCCACGCAGATGCTCCCGCAGTTCCAGCTCGACCCCGGCCGCACCTGGGCCGAAAACACCGGCACGCTGGCCAATGCCGTCCGCAATGCGTGGCGCCTGATGGACGGCACGCTGATCATGATCCCGGTCGGCTCCGTCACGCATACCCTCAGCGAAGCCCAGGGCACGCTCTCGCTGAGCGGCCTTCAGGTTTCCATGACCAAAGCTCTCGCCAACGACATCACCGTCTGCGGCGAGGCCGAACCCTCCGCCTACGTCACCGAATACTTCCAGGGCGACGGCACCACCGTCCTCTTCGATCTCACCGAGCAGCCATTCCTGCAGCCTGCGTCGAAAGAGAAACCGCTTGTCGACACCTTCTCCGGCCCCGCCGTCAATCCGCAGCTCTGGGCTTTGAGCGATCCCAGCGCCGACGTCACCATTACTTCGAACGGCCTCACCTGCGGCGGCGGCGACGGCCAGCTCGGCGTCACCATGCTCGCCGCCATCTCCAATCTCGAGCTCGGCGGCTCCATCACCATAGAACTCGGCAGCGTGCAGTTCGGCGCGCAGACGGCGGGTATTCTCAACGGCCTCTACAACGGCGGAGGGCCCGAGCTGCCCTCCTGCATGCTCGGCTTCCAGATCGCACAGGCCAACGGCGCCGTCACGCTCACTCCGGTGGTCAACGGCGCCAACGCCGGAGCCACCTTCACCGCAACCTCCGGACATTTGTACACGTTGCGGTTACGTTTCTACGCGAACGAGCTGCAGCGCATCCTGCAGGGCTACTATGCCGTCGGCGCCACGGGCTCAACCCAGCTCTTCGGTACTAACTATATCGACACCGCCGCCAGCGGCGTGCTCGAGCTGCAGGACACCACCGGCGGCGTCGCCGGCGCGCCCGTCGTGCTGTGGTTCGGCGCCATTCCCGTCGTCCCGCCCTCCTGCCAGTTCATTCCGCTCAACGCCGGCTATCTGCAATGCAGCATCGGCAGCGTCACGGTTCAGCAGCAGGGACCGGTGTGGGTCACCAGCACGCCGCCCAACGGCTCGCCCACCGTGCTGCGCCTCGGCACGCCCGCGCAGGGCGCCGACTGCACCATCGAGCGCACCGGCAAGCTGCGCTTTTACCCTGCCAGTACGCCAGTCGCGGGCGCGCAAATCGCCATCTGCTACCGCACCACGCGCCGCTCCGTCGCGCGCATGGCCTCTGCCACAAGCATCACAACGGAAAGCATGGGCGGCCAGCTCCCCGGCACCGCCTGCTGGATCGGCTCCGTCACCAACCCTGTCCCGCGCAGCTCCGCCGACTGCGAAAACGCCGCCTCCGCCATGCTGCTCGTCTCCACCAGCCGCGCCGCCGCATGGACCGGCAAGTACATAATGTGGAACCCAATCCAGGGGACCGGGGCCCCCGGCGAGCAAGGCTCGACGGGGTCGGACATCTGGCCCGGCGACGTGCTCGCCGTTTCGTCCGCCTCGGCCGGCGTCACCGCGAACCTCGTCGTGCGCACCATCCAGATCGACCTAACCTCGACCGTCCCCAGCCTCGTGAAGTACACCATCGCCTTCGCCAACGACTGGGCCGACGACCTCGCCATCAAGACCTCCTCCAGCGTCCCCGCCGACGCGTGGCTCCCGCTCGCTCCCGAGACAGCGCCGCCGCTCGCGAACCTGAACACGCTGGCCATCACCTCCGTCACCGGCAGCGCCATCAACATCGCCGCCGGCGTCACCCCGCCCACCGGGGGTGGATTCGAGGTCCGCCGCCGCGACTGGTCCTTCACCGCCGGCCCGGGGCCCGATCTGGTCCTGCGCTCGCCCGCGCCCAACTTCTCCATCCCACGCGCCGCCGCGCAGGAGCAGTACTACATCCGCATGTACGACGCCTCCACGCCGCCCAACTACTCACGCTTCTCCACGGCGGTCTTCGTCAACCTGTCGTTCTCAGCCTGATCAGCAGCTCTGTCATCCTGAGGGAGCTTTCCGAATTCGCCGCGCGACCCCGGGGCCCCCGGCGAGCATGCTCGCTGGGGCAAGTGAGCGCGGCAACAATTCAGTCGCGAGTCGAAGGACCTGCGTTTCATCTCCCGCCGCCGGCGACTCAACCGAAGAGAGCCACTATGAACGATTTCGAATCCCGCGTACTCGCCGACCTCGCCGTGCTCAAGAACCAGATGACGGTGCTGGTCGGCGACGGCAACTCCGGCCGCATCGGCGCCATCGAGGAGCGCGTCTCCCAGCACGAAGAGCGCTTCCAGAACGTCCGCGGCGTCGCCATCGCCTCCGGCGCCCTGCTCACCCTGGTGCAGTTTTTGATCGACTTTCTGCGGAGGAAGTAATCTCAGCTCCGGAACTATACTTGCTCTTCCATGAATTCCCGCTCTCTCTGCGCTTGGTCCGCTATCCTCTTCACCGTGGCGGCCGCCGCACAAATCTCGAACCCGACGGCGCGCTGTACGACTCCGGCAGCCCGGACCGGGGATCTCGTCAACCCTGTCCGACCAGCTTCGCCGCAGGAAATCGCTCGCATGGGCGAGGATCCGCACGGAGCGGCGCGGGCTGGACACGCACTCCTGGTGCATTGGTCTCACGGAGTCAGACGGTTCAGCGACAGACCCCCGTATGACGCGTCACTGGACGGGCTGCATTGGACATACTGCGGATTCAGCCACGAACTCAGCATGCATCTCATCGGTGAACAAAATGGGGGCCTGTTCACCGGCGTTCTGCTGGATGACAAGACCGGCTCCGTTCTTCCCGCCGGGGAAGACGTCTGGTTTTCGCCCAATCGCCTGTACTACCTCGCCTCGGAGCAACCGGATGGTCAGGATGGCCCGACGCTCAGTGTCCACGCGATCGACGGGCGGTCGGTCTGGAAGGGATACGGTGGAATTTTGGAACCGAATGGTGTCGGTGTTCTCGCAGATTTCGTGCGGGCCGGATGGAACGATCAGAACCAGGTCACTATGGAGGTCTCTCTGCCTGACGGTCGACGGCGGACGGTGACTCTCACCAGAGTCGGCAATTCGTGGCAATGGCTGCCGAAGCTCTCTCGCTGGTCGCCTTTCCACTGACCGGCTCTCAGCTGACCGCTTTTTAGCTCTTCTCTATAATCGTCCAGTGAAACCCAACCCTCTGGTCGCCGTCGTCATGGGCTCCAAAAGCGACTACGAAACCCTCGCCCCCGCGGTCGAAATCCTGCGCGAATTCGAGGTCCCGCACGAGGCGCGCGTCGTCTCCGCCCACCGCACCCCGGATCTGCTCTTCGACTTCGCCGCCAAAGCCGAGTCGCGCGGCCTGCGCGTCATCATCGCCGGAGCCGGCGGCGCCGCGCACCTGCCCGGGATGCTAGCGTCGAAAACGCTCGTCCCCGTCCTCGGCGTGCCCATCCCCGCCACCATGCTCCAGGGCGTCGATTCCCTGCTCTCCATCGTGCAAATGCCCAAAGGCGTTCCCGTCGGGACCCTCGCCATCGGAAAGCCCGGCGCCGCTAATGCCGCGCTGCTGGCCATCGAAATCCTGGCCACAACCGACCCCGATCTCCGCGAGCGCCTCCGCGCCTGGCGCGATGCCCGCACCAAAGAAGTTCTCGCCCAGGAACTCCCCGAATGAGCGCGATCCTCCCCGGCTCCACCATCGGCATCCTCGGCGGCGGCCAGCTCGGCCGCATGGTCGCCATGTCCGCGCGCTCGCTCGGCTACCGCATCCAGGTCATGGACCCCGATCCCTCCTGCCCCGCGCGCTTCGTCGTCGACGCCTGCTTTGAGGGCAACTGGGACGACGCCCAAGCCGCCGCCAACCTCGCCCGCGGCTGCGACGTCGTCACGCTTGAAATCGAGCAGGTCGCTATCGAGGCCATCGAAGCCGCCGCCAAACACGCGCCCGTCCGCCCCTCCGCCGACCTGCTGCGCGTCATCCAGCACCGCATTCGCCAGAAGGACTGGTTGCGCGAGCGCGGATTCCCTCTCGGACCCTGGCACGCCGCCCGCTCCGCCGCCGATCTCGCCGAAGCCGTCACCGCTCTCGGCGGCCGTTGCTTTGTGAAGAGCGCACACGGCGGGTACGACGGCCGCAGCCAGGCGAAAATCGGATTCGGCGACGTCATAACTCCACAGGACGCGTGGCGTCTTCTCGGCGAGCAGCCCTGC
>JASIAO010000520.1 GCA_030041955.1 Acidobacteriaceae bacterium
CCGTTCATGATGGCCTGGTCGTTCGAGGATCCGTGGCCGATGATGCAGACGCCGCGCACGCCGAGCAGCGGGGCTCCTCCGTACTCGGAGGGATCGAGACGGCGGCGGAAGGCATTGAAGGCGCGGCGCGAGAGCAGGGCTCCGACCTGGGCGGTGACGGTCTGGTTGAGCGAGACCTTGAGCATTTCGCGGACGAGGCGGCTGAGGCCTTCGGAGGTCTTGAGGGCGACGTTGCCGACGAATCCATCGCAGACGATGACGTCGCAGTTGCCGTTGTAGATGTCGCGGCCCTCGACGTTGCCGATGAAATTGACGGGCAGACGGCGGACGAGCGCGGTGGCTTCGCGGGTGAGGTCGTTGCCCTTGCCTTCTTCTTCGCCGACGGAGAGGATGCCGACGCGGGGACGCGGGACGCGGAGGACGGAGCGCGCGTAGAGCTCGCCCATGACGGCGAACTGCTCGAGGTTTTGCGGCTTGCAGTCGACGTTGGCGCCGACGTCGAGGAGGACGCAGGGCGAGCCGGACATGGTGGGGACGACGATGGCCAGCGCGGGGCGGTCGACGCCGGGGAGCGCGCCGAGGGTCATCTTGGCGGTGGCCATGCCGGCGCCGGTGTTGCCGGCGGTGAAGAAGCCGGCGCAGCGCTTCTCCTTGACGAGGCGGAGGCCGATGCGCATGGAGGAGTTGCGCTTGGTGCGGACGGCGTGGGCGGCCTTCTCGTCCATGCCGATGTACTCCTCGGCGTGGACGATTTCGATGGGCAGGCGGGCGAAGCCGAGCGCGGCCTTGAGGCGCGGACGGATGAGGTGCTCGGGGCCGACGAGGTGGACGCGAACGTTCTGGTGACGGCAGGCGAGGATGGCGCCCCGGATTTCAGGCTCGGGAGCTTTGTCCGAGCCCATGGCGTCGAGAGCGATGTCGGTTGGCATCTGCCGTGTCGGGTGCTAGCTGGCTTCCTTCACTTCCAGAACTTCGCGGCCTTTATAGGTGCCGCACTTGGGGCAGGCGTGATGAGGCCGCTTGCGCTCGTGGCAGTTGGGGCACTCGGAGAGGGCTCCGGCAGTAAGGGCGTCGTGGGCGCGGCGCGTGGAGGTGCGGCGTTTGGAGTGGCGCCGCTTTGGATTGGGCATTGCATGTTCCTTTCGCTGCTCCCGTGCGGGCGCAGGGCGCTCCGGCAGCGGGTGAAAACAGAGGTTTTAATTCGGCAACGATGTTATTCGTTGCCGGGACCGAACCGGCTGCGCAGATCTGAGAGCGCCGACCACCGCTGATCGGCCGGAGCCGGTTCGCAGGTACAGGATTCGGTGTTCAGATTGCGTCCGCAGCGCGGGCAGAGTCCCTGGCAGTCGGGGCGGCAAAGCGAACGTGCGGGGAGGGATAGCAGCACCTGCTCCCGCAGAACGTCTTCGAGCACCAGACCTTCTCCCTGATAATAACCGATTTCGGTTTCGGGCGCGCCCAGAGAGCGTTCGGGAGGGCCGGCGTCGGCGCCGAGCGGGCGGAAGATGAGGTCGAAATCGCCGCCGAGGGTGTGGCGGACGGGTTCGAGGCAGCGGGCACAGGGGGCTTCGAAGGTTCCGGACCAGTGGGCGCGGGCGCGGATGTCGGGGATCACTTCGCGAGGACCGCGGTGCTCGCGGAGCAGGTCGGCCTGGCCCTGGACGGCGAGGGGGCCGATCTGGGCAGCTTCTTCGCCATAGTCGATGTCGCCGGGCAGGAGGGCGAGATCGAACCGGACTGGTTCGCGTTCGAGGTCGACGAGGGTGATGAGCATACGGATACCTGATTCAAGAGTACGAAGTGGGGAGGGCATGGTCAACGTTTGGGGGATGGACTTTCGCAGGTAGGGGGATAGAATGGCGGGAAACTATGAATATTCCGGGTGCCGGGCCGTCGTTGCTGGCGGAGATGCACTTTAATATCGTCTGGCCGCAGTTCATCACGACGATGTCTCTCGTGGCGGGCGTAGTGATTTTTCTGGTCTGGCGCGCGGTGAGGAAGTAGCGCAGGCCAGTGCGTGGACGCGGCTATGGCCAGAGTTTCCGGCAACGCTCACGCGTTGCATTTCTGCCTTTGTTTCTCTCCCTGAATACAAGTTCGTGCCGGGCTGGGCAGCCATGGCGCCTGACGCATCGCGCCGTTACGCATTCTGCCGCTAATAAATGCGGAAGTTGACCTCGATATTGATTTCAACTGGAACGGGATGGCCGTGGAAGATGGCGGCCTTGAATTTGTATTTGCGGACTGCTTCCATGGCTTTCTCGTCGAGGCCCATGCCGAGCGGACGAACGATGTGGACCTGCTGGGGATTGCCCTGCGCATCGACGATCAAGCCGACGACGCAGACGCCCTGATATTTCGCGCGGCGAGCTGCGTCGGAGAATTCGGGATCGGGCGCGTAGAGCAGGATCGGCTCGGAGACGCCGCCGCCGGGGCGCATCACGCCGCCGCCGTAGCCGCCGCCTTCGCCGGGTCCGATGCCGTTGCCGTTGCCGGAGCCGAGGCCTCCGCCGGAGCCGCTGCCGAAGCCTGATCCTCCACCGGCGCCCTGCGAGGCGAGCGCGACCTGCGGCGACTGCGGAATGCCGAGGTTGGGCATGTTCGGATCATCAGGCAGCCTGATCTGCTGCGGCATGACAACCGTAGGCTCTACGGCGAGCTTGGGGTGGTCGATGCGCAGGATCTGCGGCGGGGTGATCTGCGTTTTGGCCATTTTGGGCAATTTGCCTTTGGAGGGCTCGACGATCTCGTGATTGCCGCCACCACCGCCTCCGCCCATGGTGAGCTTGGCGGGCGAAGCGGGGATGAAGGGCGTGGTATCGATCATGGTGGCCTCTGCCTTCCTCTCGAGGAGGCGCGTGTGCCACTGGCTCAGCGTGAAGAGGAGGAGCAGAGCAACGATGACGGCGTGCGCAGCGACGGACCAGAGGCTGGTCCAGCGGGATTGCGTGGCGATGCGCAGGCCGGCGAAGGCGGGTACGAAAGCCGGCTCTATGAGACGGCGCTCGACGGCGGCAACCAGAGATTCCGGAGCGGCTTCGCGGGCGAAGGCTGCGAAGAGAGCCTGTTCGAGTTCGGTATCGCTGTCGATCATCGCAAACCTCGTTTCCCGAGCTAGCGCAGCACGCGCGTCATCTTCTCGCGCAGCAGTTGCAGCGTGCGCCGCAGGTGACTCTTCACCGTGGCGACGGGCATCTTCATCGCCGCGGCGATTTCTTCCGGCGTCATGTCCTCCTGGTAGCGCAGCGCAATCACAGCGCGCGGCGTGGCCGGGAGCGATGCCACCAGTTGCCGAAGCTGGCGGCTGAGCAGCGGATCGCCTGGAGCCGCATCGAAGGCGACCTCGGGGAGATCGGCGCTGTCCATGGCGACCTCGGGACGGCGCTCGCGATGGCGGATCCGGTCGATGGAGCGGTGCACGGTGACGCGGCGCAGCCAGTGGAGGACGTGCTCGCCGGAAGCCAGCTCGTCGCGCTTCGCGTGCAGCTCCAGAAAGACATCCTGCGCGACCTCTTCGGCGAGGAAGCGGTCGCCCAGAATGCGCAGGGCGATGCTGAAGACCATGGACTGGTGCTCCAGCATCAGGCTGCGGAAGGAGTGATCGTGAGCGCTCAGGATAATTCCCTACTCTTTCCTTCTGTTCCCTGCTCTTTCCTTCTATTGACGTATACGCGGGGGAGACGGGTGGAGGATGCAGAGATCTCCGGCAGCGGCCTCAGACGCGGGCGACGGCGGGCGCGAAGGACAGCGTCAGAACGGTGATGTCATCCTGCTGGCCGAAGGTGCTGGCCGCACGGGCGATCTCCTCAGCAGACTCGCGGCTGATCTGGCGGGTGCGTTCGAAGCCGAAGAGCTCGCCGGCGGGGGATTGCGCTTCGACGACGCCGTCGGAAAGGAAGGTGAGCGCGTCGCCGGGAGTAAGGCGAAGGCTGGTTTCGGCGTAGTCGGCGTCTGACGTGATGCCGAGAGGCAGGCCTGGCGACAATGGAACTTCTTCGCCATTGCGGTAGGGTGCGAGATGGCCCGCGTTGGCCAGGGTGACCCCTCCATCCGCAGCGATACAGGCGCAGACACAGGTGGCGAAGCCGCCCTGCTGGCGCGCGAGCAGCAGGGTGTTCAAGTGGCGGAGGACCGCGCAGGGATCGGCGTCGCGCATGGTGTCCAGCGCGCCCACCAGCGCGGAAACGAGCATGGCTGCGCCCATGCCTTTGCCGCTGACGTCGCCGACCACCAGGCGCGTGAGACCGCCTTCGAGCAGCGCAGTGTGAAAGAAGTCGCCGCCGACTTCCTCGGCGGGACGATAGACGGTTTCCACTGCGAGATTGGAGGCGTGTTCCTGAGCGGAGCGCAGAAGCAGGGCCTGGACGCGCTGGGCGGCTTCCAGTTCCGCAGCGGCGCGGGCCTGTTCGCGGCTGACGCGGGCGAAGCGAAAAAACATGACCATGGCGATGGCCAGCAGGAACAGCAGGTCGCCGAGATCGGAGATTTGGAGACCGATGGGACCGAGCGGAACAGGATTGGCGAGAAAATCGGCGCGTCCCCAGCCGGAAAAAATGGATGCCGATCCCACGTCAGTGATTGCGGTGGTGGCGGCGGGGAGAAGGCTGGGCAGAATCAGCCATCCGGCTTCGCGGTTGCCGCGTCGATACCAGACAAAGAGCAGGACAGGCAACAGCAGCGCGGCGGGCAGAATCACCAGCGCTTCTGCGACGGCGTAGGCGCTCGAGGAAATGCCGGGATACGTAGCCAGCACGGAGACCACCACCATGGCCAGCAGCAGGCCCTCGTAGCCGCGCCACACGCGCCCCACGCGCTTGCCGGCGAAGGTGAAGGTGAACTGGATCTGCATGATGGTGAAGAGATAGATCAGCGGATCGCCGAGGAAATTGTTGCAGGCTTCAGGAAGCACTCCGGCCTCGGCGCTGAAGACGAGCAGGTTTGAAAGGCCCAGCAGGCAAAGGTAGAGCCCGAGCCAGAGGTATTCCATGTGCCTGCGCTGGCTTCGCCACAGCGCGAAGGCTGCAAGGCCGGCGAGGATGAGCAGCAGGTTGATGGCGATGGAGGGCAACGCCAGGTAGAGGCGGCCGCTTTCGGCAGCGGCGCGCTCGCCGGCGATGGCGTCCGGCGGTCCCAGCTCAGCGGTGAGGAAGAGCGGCAAATGCCACGCCGTGTAGGTGCGCAGGGCGTCGGTGCGCAGGGCGATCTCGACGTCGCTCGCATCCGGCAGCGCAAAAACCTGCTCGGTGGGGCGCGCGGCTCCAAAGAGAGGCCGCAGTGTGGCCCCTGGCGCTTTTTGTCCGTTGAGGAACAACTGGTAAGTTCCGGGGCCTCCTTCGAGAAGGAGATTCAGCGGCGGATGATCGGAGCCGAGATGCACGCGCAGGCGATACCACCGCCATCCAGGCTCAGCCGCGCCCAGGTCGTCAAGATTGGCGGGATCCCACGAGTTATCGTCGAAGCCGGGCTGCGCCCATGCCAGGTTGTTGCCGGCCTGGGTGCGCCAGCCGTCACCAAGATCGAGCACGCCGGGCGGAAGGTGGGTGGCGTCGACAGCGGAGGGAATTTGGGCGGCGCCGTAATCCGGTGCGGCGGGCTGCGCGTGGACGGACAGCGGGACGGCCAGCGCGATCCAGAGAACGAAGAGCACGTGCCGGCGCATACACCACCCCTGCGAGGCAAATGATGGGAAACCGCGGATGTCGGCAATCTATCACGGCGGGGATGCGGTTTGACCGGCACGAGGCATGGGAGCGGCAGGTTGACGGATGTGGTGCGGCGCGAGGCATCTCATCGTCTGTTCACATTCCCGGGCGATGATGGAACTTAATCTGTGCAGATGCGACGCGTTCTGCTGTTTCTGAATCCCGTGCTGATCCACAACGCGCGGCGGCGCGCGGCGGTGGAGCAGATCGCGGAGCTGCTGAGCGGGTATGGCAGCGACGTGCATCTGCAGGAGACGCTTTCCGCGCACTCGGCCGGCCAGCAGGCGAGCGAGGCCGTGGCTGCGGGGTTCGATACGTTTCTGGTCTGCGGCGGCGATGGGACCGTCTTCCAGGTGATGCAGGGGGTGGCCGGGTCGGAGGCGACGCTGGGCGTGCTGCCCTTTGGGACGGGCAACGTGATCGCGCAGAATTTGCGGATCCCGAGGAATCCGCTGCTGGCGGCGCAAATACTGCTCAATGCGCAGGCGCGGCCGGTGAGTCTGGGGAAGATCGAGCTAAGCCCGCCGGGCCACAAGCGCATGCGGAGCTGGTATTTCTTTATCGCGGCGGGAATGGGCGTACATGCGGCGCTGATGAACCTTGCGCCCACCGGCCAGGGCAAGCGGCACGGCGGGCGGCTGGCGTATTTCGTGGGCGGCGCGAAGCTGCTGCTGGAGCATCGCGTGCAGCCGTTCACGATTGAGATGACGCGCGCCGATGGCAGCACAGCGGCCGAGACGGCGTGCGAGGCGATCGCGACGCATGTGCCGGAGATCAATCGCTGGCGGCCGGCGGGCGATCCGTTCGGCGATGCGCTGCGGGTGGCGTGGGTGCCACAGACGAGCAGGCTGGGGCTGGGGCATGCCAGCTTCCACGCGCTGGCAACGCGGCGCGTGAACGGGCACTACGGATGGGGCGGGCTGCCGCTGCCGCGATACGAGTCAGTGCGACGGATGGTCTGCCGGCCGCTGAACGGGACCGCGTACGATCCGCCGCTGCTGGTGGAAGCGGATGGCGAGGTGCTGGGCGCGTCGTACACGGCGATCGGGATGGCGGCCGAACGGCTGAATCTGCTGTGGCCGAACGGGAAAGCGCCGCAGGCCGGAAGCCGGTAACCCCCGGCACGATTTTCCCACTGATGACACTTGCTGCTGCGCCGATAGGGACAGGCAGAGGCGCATTGCGCCCACCACGGTTACGAGCGGGGAATGATGGCGCAGGAGCAGATTTGGGAACGCGGCGACGAGTGGTACCGGTACGCGCTCGCGCTGGAGGCGTCGCTGGAGGGGTTCTGGGACTGGGATCTGGTGGCGGGGCGGCTATGGGGATCGCACCGCTGGCAGTCGATTACCGGCCTGAACGGCCCCTGCTCCGATGTGAACAGCTGGATGGAGCGGGTGCATCCGCACGACAAGCCGCGGTTTGAAGCGGAGTTGCGGGCGCTGCGGGCGGGCAAGGCGAAAGCAATCCACAACGAGCATCGCATTCGCCATCGCGACGGGCAGTGGCGCTGGGTGTTGGCGCGCGGTGTGGCTGCTGAAGACGCGGCGGGCCGCGTGACCCACGTGGCGGGCTCGCTGAGCGACAACACGGACCGGCGCACCGCCGATGCACTGACCGGATTGCCGAACCGGTTCTTCTTTGTGGAGCATCTGGAACGGCGGATAGAGCGCGGGCGGCTGCGCGGCGACTGGAATTTCGCGGTGCTCGCTGTGGCCCTCGACCGCTTCGAGCGGGTGAACGAAACCCTGGGCTCGGGCGGCGGCGACCGTCTGCTGATGGAGACGGCGCTGCGCCTGCAGCAGATGCTGCCGGCACCGTCGATGGCGGCGCGGGTGAACGGCGCGGAGTTTCTGGTGTGTCTGGAGCCGGTGAGCAGCGAGAGTGAGGCGGTCCGTTTTGCGAGCGAGGCGGCGGAGGCCTTTCGCGAGGCGTTTGTGTGGCGCGGGCACCGCGTAACTCCGCAACTGGCGGCAGGCATCGCGATGGGCGCGGCGGAGTATGCGCACCCGGAAGACCTGATGGGCGATGCGGAGAGCGCGCTGGCGAATGCGCACTGCCAGGAGCCACCGGGGACGGTCTGCTATTCGAGCGGAATGCGCGAGCGGGCGCTGGAGAAGCTGGAGATGGAAGCCGATCTCGATCGGGCCATCCGCGAAGGCGAGCTAACGATGTTTTATCAGCCGGAGGTGGACCTGCGGACGAACCGCATCATCGGTTTCGAGGCGCTGGTGCGCTGGCGGCACGCGCGCAAAGGACTGCTGCCGCCGGCGGAGTTCATTCCCCTCGCCGAAGAGACGGGGTTGATTCTGCCGCTGGGCGACTGGGGCATGGCGGAAGCCTGCCGACAACTGGTGGAGTGGCGCAGCAGCGGCAAGCCGGAGATGCAGGGAACGCGCATCAGCGTGAACCTTTCGGCGCGGCAGTTCGAGCAGCCCGATCTGGTGGAGCGGGTGGAGCAGGTGCTGAAGGAAACGCGGCTGGATGCAGGCAGCCTGCGGCTGGAAGTGACGGAAAGCTGCCTGATCCCCGATGCCGTGGACACGCTGAAGACCATGCGGCAGCTGGGCGAGCTGGGCGTAGGGCTGCACATGGACGATTTCGGGATGGGCTACAGTTCCCTGCACTATCTGCAGCGGTATCCGTTCGACACGCTCAAGATCGACCGCTCGTTTGTGCAGGGGATTGCGACCGATCCCGACTCGCGCCGGATCGTGCAGAGCATTCTGGAGCTGGCGCGCTCGCTGGGCGTGGACGTGGTGGCGGAGGGCATCGAGGACAGGGCGCAACTGGCGGAGCTGAAGTCGCTGGGCTGCCCATGCGGACAAGGATATCTTTTTGCGCGGCCGATGGAGCCGCCGGCGGTTCACGCGCTGGTGGAATCGGGAGGCTGGCAACCGGCGCTGGCGTAGCGCCGATCAGCTGAGGCTGGGGCCGCCGGCAGGAGAAGGTTCGGAGCGCACGCCGGGCCGCATGGTGATGACACGCGCCGGCTCATCGGCGCGGGAGCTGGGGTCGGCGGCCGGTTCGGGAGGAAGGACCTCGCCGCGCAGCGCTGCGGGCCGTGGAGGGGCGGCAGCGGAGTCGGGAGGGGTCGTGGGTTCGGCGCGTGACGCGCTGGCTGCGCCCGCAGGGGCGGCAGCAAAGACAGGTTCGGGTTGTGGGGCAGCGGCGGCGGGCGCGTAGCGAAACGGGGATAGCGGCGGAACAGGCTCCGGAGTTCGAGCGGGAGCTGAACGGAACGGAGAAGCCGGCGGGAAAGGCTCTGGCCGCACAGCGCGGGCGGATGCCGCTTCGGCTGCGGGCCGGGGACGCGGGCGCGCAGGTTTGCGGGTTACCGGTTCGGCAGCCTGAGGCGAGACGGCGCGACGCGGGGTGGGGATTGCCTTCGAGAACTGCTGCTTCAGCGTCCGGAGCCTGGCCTGCATGAGCGGCGCCAACGGTTTTAGGTTGGCCGAGGCAGATGACAGGGCGCGCATCCAGACGCGCATCTCGGTGCGAATTGCGGGCGGCAGCGTTTTCAGTTTGGCCCATGCGGAGCGCAGCGCGCCCAGGAGCAGGCGTCGCCATACCATCAGGCGTGAAGGTTGCGAAGGACGCGGCGGCGCCGGCGGAACCAGTACAGCTTCGGGCGTCGGCGCTGAAACAGAGGCAGAGACGATTTGCGCAGGGGATGATTCGGCGTGAGGTTCGGCGCTGAGCTCGTCGCTGAACGTCGCGGGCACTTGAGGGGGCGGCTCCGGTGAGGCCTGCGCGCTTTGCGCCTCTGCTGAGTCAGGTTTCTCGGGTGCGGGGCTGACTTTCGGCGGCAGCGACGGCCTGGAGATCGCGGATGCCGAGCGAACTGCGCCAGCCACTTTGTCGAGCAGAGCCTTCAGCGGCGAGCGCGGCTCCGGCGCCGGTTCAGGTTCCGCTCGCGCCATTGTGCGCAGGTAGCTGACGACATCCTGGCCAGGCGGCCGCATCGCTGGGGGGCGCGGAGATTGAGCAGCCTCGACGGGAGTGGGGGGCTGCGGCAGCTCGCTTTCTGGCCCGACGTTGGGCATTCTCGTCTTTCCCAGCTCCAAGGCGCTTCGACGGCCCGGTGCTGCGAATTCAGAATTCACCAGAGGGAATGAAGACCGTGCCGCTTTGCACCGCGAGGGAGCGGACACGAGCGACTCGCGAGGCATCGGTGAAGCTACTGGCCGGTGGTCCCGGGCACGCCGTCATTATACCGGCGGGGATACAAAATACCGCGAAAAACCGGGGGCAGCCGGAACCTGTTTGGACAACCGGGGAGGTTTTCCTGGGAAAATCGATTTTCTGTTGATCTTTCCTCTGTCAAGCGACTACATTGATCAGGCAGCGCAGCGAGGAATCCTGGGCCGACTTGTTGGCAGATGTGCCTGAAGCACTGGCTGTGGCTGCCGCGTCCTGGATTTATGGCAACGGCCTCTTCCCGCGTTCGCACGAGTCACGGCGTTTCCGGCGCGCGCCCTGCTCCCTTCGCATATTTTCGATATCGACAACCGACATTGTGGACACAGGAATGGATGGCATGAAGAAGCTGCCTGCAGTCGTCAAATCCGGGCGCGCAGCGGCGCCGGCGTACAAAGACCCTAAGCTGCCCTCGGCGCGGCGCGTGAAGGACCTGCTGGGGCGGATGACGCTCGAGGAAAAAGCCGCGCAGATGCTGTGCATCTGGCAGAAGAAGTCCGAAACCCTGGTTGATGCGCAGGGGAACTTCGACCTCGCCAAAGCTAAGAAGTCGTTTCGCGACCGGCGCGGGCTGGGCCAGGTGGGACGCCCCAGCGATGCGGGCGGCGGACGAACGGCGCGGCAGATGGCGGAGCTGACGAATGATATCCAGCGGTTCTTTCTGGAGAACAGCCGGCTGGGAATTCCTGTAATGTTCCACGAGGAATGCCTGCACGGGCACGCGGCGCCGGAGGGGACGAGCTTTCCGCAGCCGATCGCGCTGGGCGCGACATTCAACCCGGAGCTGGTGGAGAAACTCTTCGCGATGACGGCGCTGGAGGCGCGTTTGCGCGGGGCGCATCATGCGCTGACGCCGGTGGTGGATGTGGCGCGCGAGCCGCGCTGGGGGCGCGTGGAAGAGACTTACGGCGAAGATCCGTACCTGGTGTCGCGGCTGGGCATCGCCGCGGTGAAGGGATTCCAGGGCGACAGAAATTTTCGCGATAAGCGGCACGTGCTGGCCACGCTGAAGCACTTTGTGGGGCACGGCCAGCCGGAGTCGGGGATGAACTGCGCGCCGGCGAACGTCTCGCTGCGGGTGTTGCGCGAAACCTTCCTCTACACCTTTGAGGAAGCGCTGCGCGAAGCTGGCGCGGTGACGCTGATGGCCAGCTACAACGAGATCGATGGGGTGCCGTCGCACGCGAACAAGTGGCTGCTGCGCGATGTACTGCGCAAGGAGTGGGGCTTCCAGGGCTTTGTCGTGTCGGACTACTACGCGATCTGGGAGCTGGGGTACCGGCCGGACACGCACGGGCACTTTGTGGCGAAGGACGCGAAGGAATCGTGCCGGCTGGCGGTAGAGGCGGGGGTGAACATCGAGCTGCCCGACCCGGATTGCTACTTGCACCTCGCCGATCTGGTGAAGAAGGGCGTGCTGAAGGAGCGGCAACTGGATGAGCTGGTGGCGCCGATGCTCTTCTGGAAATTCGAGATGGGCCTGTTCGACGATCCGTACGTCGATCCGGAAGAGGCCGAACGCGTGGTGGGCAGCGACGAGCATCGCGCGCTGGCGCTGACCGCGGCGCACGAGGCGATCACGCTGCTGAAGAACAAAAACAACGTTGCGCCACTCGATCTGAATTCCGTCGGGACGATTGCCGTCATCGGGCCCAACGCGAATCGCGGGCTGTTGGGCGGCTACAGCGGCGTGCCGTTGCACAATGTGACGGTGCTGGACGGGATCAAGGCCAAAGTGGGCAAGCGCGCCAGGGTGGTCTACGCCGAGGGCTGCAAGATCACCATCGGC
>JASIAO010000061.1 GCA_030041955.1 Acidobacteriaceae bacterium
ATAATGGCAAGTTCACCGGGGAGGATGCGGGTGCGTTTCACGATTGACGCCAGCATATCGCGTTGTGATTGATACACTCGCTCCTGAGTGATGAGTTTGCAATCGAAGATCGAGAAGTATTTTGCGGCGGGCGCGGATGCTCTCGGCGACACCGACGCGATGGAAGCATTTCTGGAGCTGCGTGCGGCGCTGGAGGCGGGCCTGATCCGCGCGGCGGAGCCGGATACCGCGTCAGCCACGGGTTGGCGCGTGAATGCGTGGGTGAAGCAGGGAATTTTGCTGGGGTTTCGGCTGGGCCGATTGCAGGAGAGCGGCGTGGAGCTGTCGTTTGTCGACAAGGACACGTTTCCGCCGCGAAGGCTGGTGCCAGAGCAGGGGATTCGCGTCGTGCCCGGTGGGTCGTCGGTGCGTTCGGGCGCTTATCTGGCGCCGGGCGTGGTGATGATGCCACCCAGTTATGTGAATGTGGGCGCGTATGTCGGCGAGGGGACGATGATCGATTCGCACGCGCTGGTGGGCAGCTGCGCGCAGGTGGGCAAGCGCGTGCACCTGAGCGCGGCCGCGCAGGTGGGCGGCGTGCTGGAGCCGGTGAATGCGAGCCCGGTGATCCTGGAAGACGATGTGCTGGTAGGCGGAAACTGCGGCGTCTACGAGGGATCGCTTGTGCGGCGGCGCGCGGTGCTGGCCGCGGGAACGGTGCTGACGCGCGGAACTCCGGTATACGATGTGGTGCGCGGCGAGGTGCTGCGCGCGGAAGGTGAGAAGCCGCTGGAGATTCCGGAGGGCGCGGTGGTGGTCCCGGGCGCGCGGGCGGTGACGAAAGGAAAAGCTGCGCAACCGGGGTCCCCGGCGGGCTTGCCCGCTGGGGTGGCGGAGTGGGGACTAAGCGTCTACACGCCGGTGATCGTGAAATATCGCGACGAGAAGACGGAGCTGAGCGCCGCTCTGGAGGAGTTGCTGCGGTAGCCTTCGAGGGCGCGCCGCCACACGCCGGGGCTAACCTCTGACCCATCCTCTTCTGCTACCATGGCCGTTGCCATGACGGTTAAAACCACCCCCGACACATCCGCCATGAACGTCTTCGAAGGCGCCGACTCGATCCGCGATTTTCTCAACCCTGAGAATGCATTGCCGCTGCCGCTGGTCGAGCTCCCCGACCGCCTCAATCCGTTTCGCGCCGACGGCGTGCGCATCTTCGCCAAGATGGCCTCGCTCACGCCGCTCCTCAACATCAAAGCGCTACCTGTGTGGAACATGCTCCAGGAGGCCGAGAGCAGCGGCCGACTGCGCGACGTGCACACACTGGTGGAAAATTCCTCCGGTAACACGGCTCTTTCGCTTGCTGTGATGGCTGGACTCTTTGGCATCGGCACTGTCACCGCGTTTGTGCCGTTCGACATTGCCCCCGGCAAGCTGGACCTGCTCCGCATCGCTGGCGTGCAGCCCTACTTGAAGCGCGGCATCCCCGGCGAAACCAGCGGCATCGCAGAAGCGCGACACATGGGTCAGGCGCCCGGCTATTTCAACCCCTCACAGTATGAGAACGACGCGAACCCCGCCGCTTACGAGAAGTGGTTTGCGCCGCAGATCTGGCATCAGACCCGCGGCAAGCTCACTCTTTTTGCAGCCGGCCTCGGCACCACCGGAACGCTGATCGGCTGTTCGCGCTATTTCCGTAAGATCTCCGACAAGGTAAAGATCGTCGGCGCCATCTGCGCGCCCAACCAGGCGATTCCCGGGGTTCGCTCCCGCGCTCGTCTCGGTGAAATCGAATTCGACTGGGAACCGGCGGCCGATGCGATCATCGAAGTCGGAACCAAGGAGTCATTTCTTCTCAGCCTCAGGCTTTGCCGCACCGGACTCATGGCTGGCCCCAGCTCAGGCTTCACGCTCGCCGGTTTGCATCGGTACCTGAAAGCGCGCAAAGGCGAGGGCGGGCTCGATGTGCTGCGAAATGCCGAAGGCGAAGTCGTCTCCGCCTTCGTCTGTTCCGACACGCCGCTGCCTTATCTTGACAAGTACTCGACGCATCTGGACGCGGAGGAGTTCTAGCCCACTCGCGCTCGCGCTGCTTCCAGCACCGCGTTCACCAGCAGGTCGAGATCTTCGCGACGCGTGCGGTGATTCGTGATGTTCGCGCGAATCGCCAGACGTCCGCCGATCCGGCTCGTCGAGGGCGCGGCCACGCCGCTCTCCTGCACGTCCGCTATCACTTCCTCATTCAGCCGGTCCAGCTCGGCCTCGGTCATCCCCTCCCTTCGGTAGCGGAAGCACACGATATTCAGGCTCGCCGGTGCCAGGATTTCCAGTTCTGGCTCCCGCGCCACGCGTTCGCCAAGGTAATGCGCCTGCGCGCAGTTCTGCTCGATAGACTCGCCCAGCCGCCGGATGCCGTGCTGCTTGATCGCGAACCAGATTTTGAGCGCGCGAAAGCTGCGCGACAGCTCCGGGCCGAAGTCGGAGGGCCAGTCTTCGCCGCTGCCCAGCCCGCGCGGCAGCCGCTGCAGATAGGGCGGCCGCATGGAGAAGGCTGCGCGATGCAGATCGCCGCGCCGCACCAGCACGCACGCCGCGTCGTACTGCACGTGCATCCACTTGTGAAAATCGAACGCCAGCGAGTCTGCCTTCTCGATGCCCTTCAGCCGCGGGCGCAGCGTATCGCTGAACATGGCCAGCGCCCCGAAGGCCCCGTCGATGTGAAACCAGAGCTTTTCCTGAGCGCATAGCTGCGCCAGCCCTTCCAGATCGTCAATGGCTCCGGTGTTCACCGTCCCGGCGCAGCCGATTACGCAGAACGGTCTCGAACCCGCGGCGCGATCTTCGCGGATCGCCGCGTGCATCGCCTCGATGTCGATGGTGAAGTCCCGACGCACGGCGATCTTCCGGAGCGCCGAGGATCCGAGTCCCAGAACCTCCATGGCCCGCGAGACCGATTCGTGCGCCTCCGCCGATACATACGCCACCAGCGGTTCCGCGCCGCGGCAGAGACCACGCTTGCGCGCCTCCGGATCGGCCGCGTGACGCGCCACTCCCAGCGCGACCAGGTTGGCCATCGATGTGCCGCTCAGCAGCAGCCCGCTGGCTTCTCCGGGAAAGCCGAAAATCCGCCTGCACCACGCGATCACTTCCTCTTCCACGTAGATCGCGCCGTGATCCCGGCCTCCGCAGTTCGAGTTCATCGCCGCGGCCAGCGTCTCCGCGACAAGATTACCGGCCTGCCCCGATCCATGCACCCAACCGAAAAAGCGCGGATGGATGTTGCCGGTCGCATAAGGCAAAATCGTGGTCCGAAATTCGTCGCAAATCTCCTCGAGCGGCGCACCCTCCATCGGAGGGGGTTCGCGAAGACGCGCCTTCGCCTGCTCCGGGACCGGTTGCCACACGGGCCGTTGTCGCACGCTGGCCACATAGTCGATCGCTTCGTCAAGCATGCGGTGCGCCAGTTGCCGAAACGCGTCCCAATCCTGCGGATCGAGAGAGAATTCCTCAGCAGATTGCAAACCTCAACTCCCGGAAACTGCTTCAATTCTAAATGCGCGACGTTGGGCTGCCCGTGGCTGCGGCGCTGTGCAATGCAATAATGAAGGACATAAGGTTCACTATCCCCCGCGAGGTTTTTCTCCCTTGATCAGGCCCCTGGCCCGCACTGTGAGGGATCGCGTATTTGAGCATTTGCCCCTGCGCGCTGCCATCGAGCTCGAATACCTGATGTATCACCGGCGCGTCCCCAATCTCGACCGCCCCCGCGGCTTCAACGAGAAAATCATGCGCCGCAAGCTTGTCGACCGCGACCCGCGCATGCCGCGTCTCTCCGATAAGATTCTCGCCAAGGAATATGTCGCGAAAGTACTCGGCGACGAATGGATCATTCCGAATATCTGGACCGGCGCGGCCCTGCCGCCGCGCCCGGAGCGCAACTGGCCCATTCCGTATGTGCTCAAAGCCAGCCACGGCAGCGGCTGGAATTTTTTCGTGCGCTCGCCGCAGGAGCAGAATTGGGATGCGATGGAGAAGCAGGCGGCGCACTGGATGCGCACAACGCATGCCGTTGGCGCGCGGGAGTGGCTCTATTCGGAGATCCAGCCCCGGCTTCTCGTCGAGCCTTTCCTCGGCGCCGGCGAGGTGGCCCCGGCAGATTACAAATTCCTCGTCTTTGGCGGACGCACCGCGTACATTCAGGTCGATCTCGGCCGCCTCCAGACGCACCGCCAATTGTTCTACGACGTCCACTGGACACGCCAGCCCTTCACCTACGTCTGCCCGTGGACCGACGAGGAAGCGCCGCCGCCGCAATCGCTCGATCGCATGATCGAAGCGGCCAATCGGCTCGCCGCCGATTTTCCCTTCGTCCGTGTCGATCTCTATGAAGTCGACGGGCGCCCGCTCTTCGGCGAGATGACCTTCTACCCCAACAGCGGCCGCTTCGCCTTCCACCCTGAAAGCGCAGAGCTGGAGCTTGGCCGCCTGTGGCCAGACTGAAGCTGCTCCAGACCTGCCATTTCAGAAGCCGAAGGCATCAGGTTGGATTGACGAACATCGACTCGGCCTTGAGCAGATTCAGGGGCGATACACTTGCCCTGAGCCGGTTTGACTCGGCGTACCGGGACCTTCGCTGACGCATGTCTTCACCACCCACGAATCGCAGCAACGAACCCCGTCCGCTCTGGCGCCGAGCGCTCGCCGTGCTGCGTCCCAGCCATCGTCACTCGCCCTTTTCGGCGACCGTGCTCCTCATGGCCTCCGTCACCGCGTCGCGCCTTATTGGCCTCGTCCGTGTTAAATACATCGCATGGCTGCTGGGCCGCAGCGCCGCTGCCGACGCCTTCAGCGCCGCCTTTCAACTTCCCGACATGGTTTCGTACTTCCTGGTCGGCGGCGCCGCGTCCATCACGTTCGTCACGATGCTCAGCCGCTATCGCGATCAGGGCCGCGAAGCGGAAGGCGAACGCGCCATGTCCGTCATCCTCAGCACCATGGCATTGGTGTTGGGCGGCGCCATCGTCGCGGCGGAGTTCCTCGCGCCCGCCTACGTGCGTCTGCTGCTCCATGGTTTCCAAAGCGATCCCGCTAAGGCCGCGCTCTGCGTGCACCTGACCCGCATCCTGCTGCCGGCACAGCTCTGCTTCTTTGCCGGTGGCGTTTTCGGAGCTGTGCTGTTGGTGCGCCGCGTCTTCTCCGTGCAAGCGGTTGCGCCGCTCATCTACAACCTCGGCACTATTCTTGGCGGCGTTTTGCTGGTGCACGAGCTGGGCGTCTCCTCGCTGGCCATCGGCACGCTCGCCGGCGCTTTCTGCGGCCCGTTTCTGCTGAACGCCATCGGCGCGCATCGCTCCGGCATGCGGTTCCGTCCCGCTCTCGACTGGTCCAATCCCGGGCTGCACGAATGGGTCCGCATGTCCATCCCCCTCATGCTCGGCGTTTCGCTGGTTACCGCCGACAACTGGATCATCAACTACTTCGCGTCACACGTCGGCGGGGCCATCGCGCTGCTCACCTACGCGAAGGTGGTCTTCACGGCGCCGGTTGCTCTGGGCCAGGCCGCGGGCGCAGCCTCGCTGCCGTTCCTTGCTTCCCTGTTTGGAAAATCCGACCGCGCTCCGTTCGCGCGGACCGTCAACTCCTCAGTTTCGCGGATTATCGCCTTCTCATTCCTGCTCTCCGCCTTCATGATCGCTATGGCCCTGCCACTTGTGGACGTCCTCATTCGTGGCGGCGCCTTCCATCGCTCCGACTCCGGCGTGATGGCGCTCTATTTTGCCACCTTCTCGATCTCGCTCTGCCTCTGGTCGGCGCAGGCCCTCTATGCGCGCGCCTTTTACGCCGCCGGCAACACGGTCACCCCGATGGTTGCGGGCACCATTATCACTGTGGCTTCCATCCCCGTCTACTGGGCGCTCTACCACGCGCTCGGCCCCATGGGCCTCGCCGTCGCTTCCGACGTGGGCATCCTGATGCAGACCACCGCCCTCGCCGTGCTGCTGCACCGCCGCAGTATGGTCTCGCTCGCCGGCCTCGAATATCCTGAGTTGGGCCGCGCGCTGCTCGCCGCGCTGGTCTCTTTTGCGGCGCTCGCCGGACTGCGCCAGTTGGTGCACACCACCAGTCGCTTACACGAACTGGGGCTGCTCGCCGTCGCGGCAATTCTCTGGATCGGCGTTTGTGCGCTGGTCCTGCGCCTCACCGGATCATCGCTGCCCGGGCAGCTCACACGGCGCTTTGCCAAAGCCGCCTGACCTGCGCACAGCCCGCTTCCACCCGGCAGTCCGCTAAGAGCAAAAAGCTCCCGTCGGCGTCTGTCTGAACCACGCCGCGCGGGAGCTTCTCTGTTCTTTCAGAACTAGACCTGAACGACCGCTTGCCGTTCGGCGCTGGAGTTCGCCGACGACTTCGAATCGCTCGCCTTCTCGTTCGCGCCCGGCTTGCGGATATCGATGCCGCCCTTGAAGAACGCACCGTCCTCGATCGAGATGCGCTGCGCCGTCACGTCGCCCGTCAGCGAGCCTTCGCTGCGGATGTCCACGCGATCGCTCGCGGTCACGTTGCCGCGCACCTTGCCCAGCACGACAATCTCGCGCGCCGAGATGTTCGCAGCCACCTGGCCGTTGCGTCCCACCGTCACGCGATTGCCCGACAGGTTGATGGAACCTTCCACTTTGCCGTCGATGTACAGCGATTCCGATCCGCTCACCTCGCCTTTGATCACGAGGCTCTTGCCGATGGTCGCCTGCTCGCCGGTTGAGGCACTCGGCGCCACGGGTGCTGGCGCAGGGCGCGTGCTTGATTCAAAACTCGGGGTCGACGGCGTTGCCGGCTTCACCGGCTCGGGCGTTTGCGGTCCGGTGCCGCTTCCGGTCTGATTGGGTTTCCACATAGCTGATGATTCCTTCCTTCTCTGATAATTTTGGCTGCGCTGGCCTGCCACCGTCCTCTTTCCGTGGGTTCCAGGCAGAACTGTGCAACGCCGACCCTCGTCCCTCCGGAGTCTCTTGTCTCTCCGCGCAAATGCCGCCGTTACCTGCATCTTAAATTGTCTTTGGCGAAATTGGCATCCACCGGATTCCCTCATTTTTCCGTTCCCTGCCCCCGCCCGCTCTTCAACTCGGCCCGCCGCTCTCAAGTACCATCGAATCAGCATGGATGACCGCGAGCTCCTGCGTCATTTCGAGCGCCTCCCCGGCGGACGCGCGGGCTATAAACAGCTCATTCGCGAGCTCGGCCTCGGCGGTGGCCAGGAGCGCCGCCTGCTCCGGGAGCAGCTTGGACGTCTCACCGGACGGCGCCACCTTGTTCAGCTCGATGCCGACCACTGGTCCCTCCCCAAATCCGCGCCCGAAGCATCCGCGACGCGTCGCGCCTCTCGCGCCCACGAACCCCGCGCCGCCGACAACCTCGTTGCCGGACGCCTCGACCTCCACCGAGACGGCTACGGCTTCGTCCGCCCCAACCCTCCCGCCGCCGGGGCGCGCTCCGCCCCCGATGAGGACATCTTCATTCCGGCGCGCGACATTGCTGGAGCCATGCAGGGCGACCAGGTCCTCATCGAGCTCGCCCCGCCCCGTTTCGACCGCCAGGATCATCGCCGCTCCGGCCGCATCCTGCGCATTCTTACCCGCCGCAATCCCACCGTCATTGGCATCTTTCACTATGCTCGGCGCGATGGAGAACGCGCCGGGCACTTCGTCGTCCCTTTCGACGAGCGCATGACGCAGCCCATCGTTATTCCCTTCGGTCAGGAACTCCCGGCTGGTGGCCCTGCGCTCACTCCGCACCGCGTCCTCGGCGCGGAAGCGCAGGCCGCTGCGCATCACGCCGATCTCGAAGGCCTCGTAGTCGACGTAGAAATTACCGACTTCCCCACCCCCACGCGCCCCGCCCGCGGCCGCATTCTCGAAGTCCTCGGCGCCGAGGACGACTTCGGCGTCGACGGCGAGATGGTCATCCGCAAGCACCATCTCCCGCGCATCTTTCCTGACGCCGTCCTCGCCGAAGCCCGCGCCGTCGCACGTCTCGATCCCAACCTCATCGCCGCGCGCCGCGATTTCCGGCATCTGCCCATCGTCACCATCGATGGCGAAACCGCGCGCGACTTCGACGACGCCGTCCTCGTCCGCCACCACCCCGACGCGACCTGGGATCTGCAGGTCCACATCGCCGACGTCGCCGAGTATGTCCGCCCCGACTCCGCGCTCGACCTCGAAGCGCGCCTGCGCGGCACCTCCGTCTATTTCCCTGACCGCGCCATCCCCATGCTCCCCCAGGAGCTCTCCACCGATATCTGCAGCCTGCGCCCCGGC
>JASIAO010000521.1 GCA_030041955.1 Acidobacteriaceae bacterium
GACCGTATGAACTTCAGCCTGGCGCTGGCAGACAACAACGCGGGCACGCTGATGCGCTGGGACGATCTGCTGGGGATTACTGCGCCGGATGGCGAGAGCGCGCAGAGCAAGGAAGAAGGCCTGGAGACGGTGCTGCTCGATGAGCCGACGTCGGAGCAGACGCGCGAGGCTGCGCTGGGCGAGCTGAATCAGGAACAGAATGCGCCGGTGGGGGACGAGACGCGGCCGCAGCTGGCGCGGCGGGTGAACTTTATTCGACCGCGGGAATTCGGACAACTGCTGCTGGCGGCTGCGCCGCTGCCGCCGCCCGCGGATCAGGAGTCAGCGCTGCTGGCAGGATTGCTGCTGGGGTCGCCGGAGTTCCAGCGGAGGTAGTCTCGCCCTGAATTCCAGGCCTGCGGCAGCGGTGTATACTTCCGTTGCTCATTCCAGACAGCAGTCCCAAGCATTTCCCAGAAGCGCGGCAGGAGCGGCGGAGAGGAGCCTTGCGAGATGTATTACGTCATGCTGGCGCCGGGGAACACCGAGTTTGTGACCGCCATATCACGCGGGGTCCTGCGCACTCGATCGGCTCGGCTGAGCGCCGTGGTGACAGCAGCCGAGGCCGCCCAGAAGGTGCGCAGTGCGCAGACGCTGTTGAATCTCTTGAATCTGCTTCATGCGTGGCGCACCAACGAGCCGAATGAGTATGCCAATCGCGGGGGCACCAATGGAGTGGCGTACCGGCTGTGGATGGAGGCGAAGCAGTTTCTCCATAACAAGTATCACCAGGCAGTGAATACGCCCGACCCGCCGATGCCGGTCGGCTGTCCTGGGACCACGCTGCTGGGCGTCTACGTGCCGGAAGGCGAAGGTCACGTGGAGATCTGTCACGGATTCGCGTATCGCTGGTTCATCGCTGCCGGGCGAATCGACGAGAACCCCACACTCCCGGCAGTGGGTGGATCGTACAACAGCGCGACTGTGCCTCCGGTTCTCTACCCCCTGGGTTTTGCCGGCTATCCCGCAGCGCGAGTTGGAGGAGCGATGCAGTTGCAGGTCGGCGATGTGGTCGCTATGTTCTCCGGAGTTGCCGCGGGCGCGCCCTCGCTGGGGCATTCGCTGATTGCGGAGACGGCTACGACGTGGTTCTCAGCCAACAATGCCGGAACCTTCGGGGTGGGGACAGGGCGAACGCGGATCGACACGACGCAGAATTTTGGGGTTTTCGGGGGCCATCAGATGGGCTGGATCGGCGCGGGAAACCAGTGGATGCGCCCCGACGGAATCGTTGTGGACGTGGTGTACCGGCGCTAAGGTGCAGAGAAGGAAATCCAGCCGGCTGAGCAGGGGGGCAAATGCCTGACCAGGCGCGGGTCCAGGAAGGGCCCATTTCCGAAGCTGAGCCAACAGGGCCGACGCAGGCTAACAACCTGAGGACAATCCGGCTTGGAATTGTCGCGGGATTATTCGCCTGCCTGGCGTATCCGCTGGCCGCCTTTGTGCCTCTGCCAAAGCTTGCGGTCACTGGGCTGATCGCGTGCTTCGGTCCTGCACTGGCTGTGGGGTGCTACGGCCTGAGACGCCTGATCGACCTGGAGAAGCCGCTGGTCTCAAGCGCCCTGGGGCTACTGTTGAACGCATTGGCGGGTGGATTGTTCGCGGCAATGGGTCTGGTGCAGCTGGCAATCGGGTATTCAATCGCCGGTGACAAGGTGCCACGGCCATTCGTCGCCATCTGGCTGGGCCTCGACGTTGCGTGGTCTGCCTATGTGAGCTTCGGCACCATCTGCTTCTCCGTTGCGATGTGGAAGCATCCCCGCTTCGGGCGAATTTTTGCGATTTCGGGGATTGCCGTTGCCGCGGGTCTGCTGGCGCTCCACCTATACACGTTTCCGGCTCCTCCCCGGAATGCCGGTCTGGTTGACTTAGGGCCGGCTCTCGGTCTCTGGTATTTCGTTGTCATGATCCAGGTGTGGCGGTCCCTCACGTGGGCGCGGCTGAAGAGCTAATTTGGCCAGGACACTTGCCCGGCAAGGGATGCCGCGCGGGATCGGCGAATTTCCTGTAAACTGAAGATTCGCAAATTCCCTACAGGAAACAGTTATGTCGATACATCCAGTGATGCAGCGCCTCCAGGAGAAACTGACCCGCACCGACCTTCCCCCGTTTGCGCCGGGCGATACGGTGAGGGTACAGGTAAAGATCAAGGAAGGCGATAAGGAACGTCTGCAGGCCTTTGAGGGCGTAGTGATTGCCCGCAAGAACGGGCCGCAGGGCAGCTTTACCGTGCGCAAGATGAGCTTCGGCCAGGGTGTCGAGCGCATCTTCCCCTTCAACAGCAAGGTCATCGACAAGGTGGAGAAGGTGCGGTCGGCGAAGGTTCGCCGGGCGCGGCTCTTCTATCTGCGCGGACTGCGCGGCAAGGCGGCTCGCCTGAAGGAAGTGGAGAGGGCATAAAAGCAGCGTACAGCGTGCAGCGTACAGCGTTCAGGAAAAGCAACAGCGTACAGGAAAAGCAACAGCGTACAGGAAAAGCAAAGACTCGGCGCCCCGGTCGTATGGCTGGGGCGTTCGTGTGTTCAGGCCGTCTGCTGCGCGGCGGCGCGGGTGAGCCAGGACTTCATGGTGGCGGCGTCGACCAGGCCAGCCTGCTGGAAGGCGAGGCTGCCGTTGGTGAAGACGGCGAAGTTGGGAATGCCCTGGACCTGGTAGCGGGCGGCGAGCTCGGGGTGCTGCTCGGTGTCGACCTTGAGCACGAGGGCGCGGCCGGCGAGGTCGCGGGCGGTTTGGGCGACGTGGGGCGCGGCCATGCGACAGGGGCCGCACCAGGCGGCCCAGAAATCGACGAGGACGG
>JASIAO010000522.1 GCA_030041955.1 Acidobacteriaceae bacterium
ACTCCGTCGTTCTGCGGAACGCTGCCGTAGCCGCCGATGAGCACCTGCATGGTGGAGGGATCGAGAACACGGGCGCCCTTGCCGTGATCGCTGTAGGCCATGGGATAGAACTCCCAGCGCAGGCCGTAGTCGAGGCTCAGCTTTGGCGATACCTGCCACAGGTCGCGCGCATAGACCGCCCAGTATGACCAGCGCAGTGCGATGGGGTCGGTGTCCTGGACGGCTTTGCCGTCCTCATAGGGCAGACCCAGCAGGAAATCGGCGTACGAGCCGTACTGAAGATTCACCGGGGCATCGGGATTGGTGCAGGTTTCCTTGGTGATGGGCGCGCCGGTGCAGGTGACCTGCTCGGTTGCGATGCCGCTCATCCCGAAGGTGCCGCGGGCGGTCTGGAAGGTCCCGCCCTGGGGCTGGAAGTGGTTCATCTGTACGTGGTCCCACTCGCCGCCGAAGCGCAACTGGTGGTTGCCCTTGATCCAGGTGAGGTTTTCGTTTTCGACGTACTGGTTATCGCGAAAAACGAAGGGATTGCCGGTGTTGGGATTGCCCAGGTTGGTGAAGGTGACGAACTGGAAGGCCGGAATTCCGTAATAAAGATTGTCGTTCGGATCCTGCGGGTTGTTGGTTCCGGGGATCTTCAGGGTGTCGAGGCCAACCGGTCCCTGTGCGATGTCAGGTGCTTCGGCGGCCAGGTGCTGCCGCGTGAAGCCGAGGTTGCCGTCGAGCAGGAGATTGGGCGTGAAAGTGTGGGTGCCTCCAAAGCCGATCACATAGATGCGCGTGGTGGCATTGCCCAACTGGCCGCCGTTGGTCGCGTTGCCTTCCGCCGGACCCAGCGACGGAGGATCGTAGATGTCGCCCCTGGACGTGCTGAAATGTCCAAAGACCGTGGTCTTCTGCGAGGGGACAAAGTTGACTTTGGCGTCGTAGTCGTCGGTGTGGAAGAAGCCCTTTTGCGTGTCCAGGTAGTTGTTGCTGTCCAGAGAGGCGAGCGACGAGGTCGGCGCGGGAATCAGCTTCGCCATGGCCAGGGCCGCGGGGTCGACGCGGGAGAGGCAGATGGTGTCGATGACGCCGTTACAGGAGATCGGTGTACGGCCGGAGCCATCCGGATTGCCGGTGTTCGGATCGTAGATGTGGACCGGGTTGCCCGCCTTATCCACCAGGCCGTACGCCGCGGTCTGAAAGGGGCGGAAATCGAAGTACCCGGCGCTCTCCGCGTTGCTGTACTGGAGGGATCCGAAGGGCACGGTTTGGGGATTACCGCCGGCGGGCGCCAGCACCTGGCGGGTTCCCTGATAATCGGCAAAGAAGAAGAGCTTGTCTTTCAGGATGGGGCCGCCGGCGGAGCCGCCGAACTGATTGAAAATGTTTTCCGGCCGCTTAAATGTCGGGGGCTCGAAGTAATTGATGGCCTTGAGGTCGTCGTCGGTGTGGAACTCGTAGGCGTCGCCGTGTAGGTGGTTGGTTCCGGTTTTGGTCTGCACATTGATGGCGGCGCCGTTCACCATTCCCTGCTCGGCGTCGTAGGAATTGGTGGTGACGTTGACGGTCTGGACGGCGTCTTCCGGTGGCACGTAGGCGACGTTGTTGGGCAGCCAGGGATAGGCGTCCAGAATGCCGTCGATGCGGGTGTCGTTGCCCTGGGTCGACTGGCCGTTGACGTTGGCCGTCATGGCTCGCTCGGGATTGCCGGCGGCGGAGTTATTCTCGACCGGGATGGTGGAACCGGGAACGATGCGCAGCAGATCCTGAAAGTTTTTCCCCTCGGACGAGACGGTCGGCAGCTCCTGGAGCTCGGCGGTGGAGAGGTCGGTGTGAATGTCAGCGCGGTCGGTTTGCAGAAGGGGCGGCGCGGCAGTCACGGTGACGCTTTGCTGCACCTTGCCGACCGCCAGCTTCTCGTCGATACGCGTTACGGTGTTGGGATCGACGTGAATATTGTCCGTTTCTACGGTGCCGAATCCCTGTGCGGATACCGTGATTTTCCAGTTTCCGGGCAACAGCTCACTGAAGCGATAGAGACCGGCTGCATCGGTGGTCGCCTGCTGCTGAAGTCCCTTCTGCACCTCAACCGCCTGGACGGTTGCGCCGGGAACCGCAGCCCCGCTCGCATCTGTCACTAAGCCCGAGATCGAACCGTAGAGCACCTGCGCATGGACCGCGATCAAGCCCCCAAACGCCGCGAGCAGGGCGAAGACGAACAACAGCTTCGAAACCGTGCCTGCCTGTCTCCAGGAGAATATTCCTGACATAAAAAGCCTCCGAAAAGCAGTGGGATTGCCCTGACGAGTTGCGGCTCTGGGCGATGCTGGATTTCCCAAGTCGTCGCCTGCAAAGCCGTTGATGAAAGGCGGAAATTCAGGCCCGCCACCGCACATGTTTAATACGCGACCCGAACTATAGGAGAGCGTGCGGGGCCTGTCAAGAGGTTTTCCAGAAAAAAGTCGGAGGAACTCCAGAGAAAATTAGCTGTTGATGGCTTCAACTGATGCACGGAGGCTTTTGTTTTATACCCGGCACAATCGAAGCCCGGCGGCGGAATCGGGCGTGGAATCATCGTTTTAGCGGGGATATCGGCGTGCGGCGGCCAGAAAGACGAGGCAAGAAAAGCGAAAGGCGGGCGGGTTGAAGGCGGTTGGCGAGAGGCTATTCCCGAGGCACGTTACGCTGGAAGACCAGAGCGGCGGCGCCGCGCAGCCGGGCGATATCGCCCTCGTGACTGGGGCGGATGGCGGGCGGGCTGCCCGCCAGGGTCAGGTCTGCGACTTCTTTTTCGATGATCGCAGCGAAGCGGTGCCAGGCCGGCGTAATGTCGCCGGCGATCAGGACGACACTCGGGGAAAGGCCGGCGATGATCATGCGCAGCCCTCGCCCGATCCATGAAGCCTGTTTGGCCAAAGCCTGCGCCGCCGCCGCGTTACCCTCCTCCGCCATGTTCAGCAGCTCCTGGTAGCTGACGGTGCGGCCCAGCGGCTGCAATTCGCGGTAATAGCGCTGGGCGGCGCGGCTGGACGCAAACATTTCCCAGCAGCCTTTTTGCCCGCAGCCGCAGCGCGGCCCGGAGGGGTCGACGGGGACATGGCCGAATTCGCCGGCCATGCCGTGACTTCCGTGGATGAGATAGCCGTGCGCGAAGACCCCCGTACCGATGCCTTCGGAGACAGTGACCAGGACCGCGTCGCGAATGCCGTCCATGCGCGCGAAGGTGAGCTCGGCCAGCAGGCACGCGGTCGCGGCGTTTTCCATTTTGACGGGAAGGCCCATCTTCGCCTCGATGGTTTTTTTCAGGTCGAATTCGGGCCAGCGCAGGTTGGGAGCAAAGATGAGGCGCTGCGATTCAGGATCCACACGGCCAGGCAGGCAGACGCCTATGCCCTCAATGGATTTTCGCGGAAAGCTGCGCTGCATGCGCTGCATCGATTCGACGATGAGACGCGTGGATGCGGCAGGATCCGAGGTGAGCGGCGCAAGAGCGCGAGAGAGCAGACGGCCATTGAGATCCACGACAGCGACGGTCGCCTGGCGCGGATGGATATCGACCGCGATGGCGACGAGGTCTTCGTTCAGGCCGACGAGCGTGGGCCGGCGTCCGCGCGGAGCCGACGCAACCGAGCCCTCGCGCACCCATTTCTCGCCGATGAGCTGTTCGACGATCTGCGAAACAGTGCTGCGCTGCAAGCCGGAGCGGCGCGCCAGATCTGCACGCGAGATGGGCTGGTGGATGCGCACCAGCTCGAGGATGATGTCGCGATTGATGCGGCGTGCGGTTTCGCTGGAGGCGAGCTCCAGATTGGTCGGGTCGATATGGCGAAGGCCGGCGGACGCTGCCGCTTCGCGTGCAGCCTGCACTTTCTTTTCCGGCGCCACCCGAGTCGTCCTCCCATGCCTGGCCCGCGCATGAGGCACGGGCAAACATTCACTCTACACCGGGAAGGCGCTGCTTTGCGGGACGGCTTTTACTGGTTGACTCCGCTGGCCAGGTAACCGCCATCGACGGGAAGAATCTGGCCGGTGACGAACGATGCCGCTTCCGAGGCGAGGAAGATCGCGGCGCCGGCGAGTTCTTCGAGGTGGCCGTAGCGGTGCATCGGGGTGCGCAACAGCACTTCCTGCCCGCGCGGGCTCTGCTCCAACAATTCCTGGTTGAGCGCGGTGGGGAAAAAGCCGGGCGCGATGGCGTTGACGCAGACTCCATGCTGCGCCAACTCCACGGCGAGCGATTTGGTGAGCGCTCCCACGCCGGCTTTGCTGGCGCCGTAGGCCGCAACCTCGCAAAATGCGACGAAGGTGGCAAGTGACGCGATGTTAATAATGCGTCCCCAGCCACGCTCAACCATGCCGGGCGCGACAATCTGGCAGGCGCGGAAGGTTCCGGTGAGATTGGTGTCGAGGATCGTGCTCCATTCCTCTTCAGAACACTGGAGCGTGGGCACGCGGCGGGTGATGCCGGCGGCGTTTACGAGGATATCGACTTTGCCGAAGGCGCGGAGAGTCTGCTCGTGCAGGTTCTCGAGGGACGGGCGGTCGAGCACGTCGGCGGGTATGGCGAGGGTGCGCCTTCCCCGCTCGCGGATTTCCGCGGCGACTTCGGCAACTTCATCGGCGCGACGAGCGCTGGCGACCACATCGGCTCCGGCTCCGGCGAGGGCCAGGGCAATGGCTCGACCGATGCCCGAGGTGCCGCCGACGACGAGCGCGGTGCGGCCGGTGAGATCAAACGAGGTAAAGGTCTTGGCTTCGGCGATACATTCCAGCATTTTGTTGTGCTCTCGAACTATTGTAGCAGAAACGACTCGGTGATTGACGGCCCGGGAGGCGATTTCGCCGATTCCCGAGGTGACGATGTCGGGCTTGCCGTCGTTGTTGCAGTCTCCGGAGGCGATGCCGAAACCGTAATCGCCGTGCCGGTCGGCGCTGAGCTCGAAACTGACACTGGACTGCGCTCTCAGCGTGGCCGCGATAGCAGCCAGGATTAGCACTGGGAGGATGCGACAAACATGACGGGGAGACTCCCGGGCTGTGATGCGTTGGCGTCGGGCTGAACGAGGCATCGTCCACGCATCGTGCGAGGTTGGCGTTCCGTACGTTGTAGCGAAGATCTACCTTGAATGGCGCGCAGAGGGCCCGGCGTGCCCCTGAGAGAGACGTGCAGAACCGCGAAGCGCAGGAGTATCGAAGCGGTCGAAACTGCGGTAGAGACGGATGGCGAGAGAACGGCCACGACGCGCACCGCACAGCATCCGTCGAGCACCGCTCAACTTACCTGGAAGTCAGAGAACACGGCGGCAATATCTGGTTGCTCCCGATGCGCGCAGCCATGGCGGGCAACCGCGTTTCGCACAGGAAAGCGCCCGCGGGCGAGCGTGCATGAGGCGCGCTATTCATCGACTGTCTGCGTACCGTTGGTGACCGCGATGGAGCTGGCGCCGCTGCCATAGGACGGCAGCGTCGTGTTCGGCGACCCGGGAGCGGCCGTGGGCACGCCGTTGGACACGTTGTAGACGTAGAGCGTGGTCGGGCCCTGATACACGGTGCCGAAGCCGAAGAGGTGCCCGTTGTTGTCCCAGGCCAACTGCGTGATGGGCGCGTCGGTGGCGGGGGTGGCGGCGGTGCCTGTCTGCTTGAGCGTGCCGTTCTGGAAGGAGAAGATGGCGATGCCGTTGGCGCCGCTCACGGCGAGCCACGACCCGGTGGGATCGAAGGCATACGCATTGACGTAGGTGTACCCGTTCTGGCTGGTACCTACGCCTGTCGGCACACCGGCGGAGGCCGTTTGGGTGGTGGTGAGGCTGCCGTTGGAGCTGTCGATGGAGTAGACATAGAGCTCCGCGTTGCCGGTGGGGGTCATGTCATCCGTGGGCTGCTCAGCGAGAACCACATAGTTGTTGCCGGAGACCGCAGCGCCGCCGGGGCAGTACTCGGTCGTCGCTCCTACCGGCTGGGGCGGCAGTTGTGGATTCCAGGAGGAGGTGAGCGTGCCGTTGGATCCCACTGAGAACGCTTCCATGTCGGCCGTTCCGTGATAGCAGCCAGTGGTGTAGCCGTACTGGCCGTTGGCGGTGAAGGCGAGGGCTGCGGCTGACAGGGCGCTGTACGTGGCGTTCACAAAGGTCAGCTTGCCGGAATTGTCGCTGAAGGTCTGGTAGCCGTTGTTGGAATCGTTGATGTAGTAGTCGTAGAGGTACTGCTGGCTGACGCCGTTGGTGAAGAGCTGAACGGGGCCGCCGCCGCCAGGCGCATCG
>JASIAO010000523.1 GCA_030041955.1 Acidobacteriaceae bacterium
TAGCTCGCGTACAGCCGGAAAAACTTTTGTCTTACTTCGGGCGCTACCTGCTCCACGCGCCGCAGATATTGCTCACGAACCTGGCCGCGGTCGGCGTCGCCCAGTTGCCCATATGCGGCCTGGGCGGCGGATCCCAGAAATCCGCTGGCCAGGACGGCCTCGAACTGGCGGATCCGCAGCTTTGCGCCGGCCACGCGACGCAGGAAGCTCTCCACCTGCGAGGAAGAAAAGGCCTCGTCGATGGCCTGCTTTACTGCTGCGAAGGTCGCTTCGTCCTGAATCGGAATGGTCGCCTGCTCGTACATCCTATGCACCCTGCTCAGACCTGCGTCTCAATCTCTGGAGCGGGAGACGGGAATCGAACCCGCGACCAACAGCTTGGAAGGCTGTGACTCTACCACTGAGTTACTCCCGCAATTTCCCTTCCGCTGAGGTCCTTCGCCTTTGGCTCAGGATCTCGGCGGCGGGCTCCCGCTACGCTACGCTTCGTTCACGCCCGCCAGCCGCCTCGACCTGGAAGGCTGTGACTCTCACCCTTCGTTACTCCCGCCTCGAAAACAGTGATCAGAGATCAGTTGTCAGCGATCAGATAAAAAACGCCGCCGGAAACACAGGCTTCTGATCACTGGTCGCTGCGTACTGGTCACTAAATCTGGAGCTGATGACCGGGATTGAACCGGTGACCTCTCCCTTACCAAGGGAGTGCTCTACCAACTGAGCTACATCAGCCCTTAAAAACATAGTAGTCAGCGATCAGGAGTCAGCGATCAGATACTGCTTCCGCCGTACGCTCTGTTCCAGCCTGACTTCTGTTTCCTGACCGCTTAAACTCTACTTCCGATCCTGGTCTTCGAGCCGCGCCCGCATGTTTGCGGTGATCACGCGGAAAGCGAAGAGGCCCAGGATCAGCTCCGGGATCCAGCGGATCGGCAAATTGAAGCCGCCGAAGCCGAAGCTGCCAAAACTATATTCCCGAACCGGCAACGTCGCCGTGCCGTCCAGGGTAAACCAGGCCAGGACTGCCAACCCGGCCAGCAAGGCCAGCGCGGTCCACATCCTGCGCCGGTTTGCCGCAGGCGAAGCCGGTAAGGGAGCATCTTCAGCCACGCTCCTGTCCAGCACTCCGCTCTTAGCCACCATCGGAAACCTTCAATCTCTGGTGCACAGGGGAGGATTCGAACCTCCGTAGCTCCAAAGAGCGGCAGATTTACAGTCTGCTGCCATTAACCACTCGGCCACCTGTGCCAAACCCACAACCCGAATTTCGCTTCGCTCCGGGCACCCTTCGGCATTCCGGAAGCATATCCGGTGGCGACAGCCTGCCTGCTCTCGGGATTACGGTGCGAAGAGAAACCGGTCTTACTCTGCCTCTGCTTCGGGATGGATGCTGGAGCTGGCGAAGGGATTTGAACCCCCGACCCTCTGATTACAAATCAGATGCTCTACCAGCTGAGCTACGCCAGCCCGGACAGCCCTTGCACCCCGCGGCGGACACACTGCTGCTCCCGCGTGACGAGGGTACAGCATTGAAAGTATCACACGCTCGAAGGCCTCGCAATCCATCGTTTGCAACCTTTCGCCGGGTCCTCAGATGCTGCCGAGAAGCGTGCGCGGATGAGATGATAAAAGCGATCCAGTTCTCCGGAAGAGTGGAGAACGCTACCGATGAGCCACCGGCGCAAGCGACTTTCCATCGCCATTGTCATCCTGGTCCTGCTGGTCCTGGCAGGCGCCATTTACCTGCGCAAGATTGCTCCGCCAGAGGCTGCGCGACTGCTGCCCGAATCCGACGGCATCGTCTACATCAATTTGCGTCCGATTCGCGCGGCCACGCATTTTGAAGATCACCCTGTGCCACACTCGCCGGAGTACCAGCGGTTCATTGATGCCACGGGGATCCAGTTCGAGCGCGACCTCGACGATGCTGCCTTCGCGCTGCATCGCATGAAAGATCCCGATGGCCCCAACGGGGCTGTAGCATTTTCCGAGGTTTTCATCGGCCACTTCGATGGGCGGCGACTGGCGCAGTACCTGGGCACGCTCGCGACTTCGCAGGAGACGTATGCGGGCCACACGATCTTCAACATACCGAGCGAAGGCCGCACGGTTCGCGTGGCGATCCTCGGTTACGACATCGTGGCAGTGAGCAACACGCCCTCGACCGAGCAAATCCACTCGATGATCGACCGGTACCGCACCGCGGCGCTGCCCTTTGCCGGATCGTCTCTGCTCTCGAAGCACTACCGCCAGGTGCCGCTGCTTTCGGTTGCGTGGGGCATCGGCGAGATTGCGCTGCCGCTGGGGAAATCGGGGGGCATCCACGTTATGGGCGTGCGCCTGCCCATCCCGGTGGACTCGACGTTCATCGCCTCGCTGAGCTGGGCCGGACACATCCATCTGCGCATCGAGGAGGTCGCGCCGAGCGAGTCTGCTGCCGCCGACTCCACCGAATCGCTGCAGATGCTGCTGACGCTGGTTCACGCGCTGGAAGGCACGGGCAGCAACCAGCCCTTCGACGCAGACACGCGCGCCTTCCTGGACAGCCTTGCGGTCGAGCGCCACGGCGACCAGGCCATCGTCACCGGCACGGTCCCCATGCCCCTGCTGCAGCGCATGCTCAATCAGCCGGAAGAGTTGAAGGGCGTGCCGGGGTCCAGTGTGACGACGAAGTCAACCCCGGCGAAACCAGCGCAAGAGAAGCCGAGTGCACACGCCGGCTCTGCTAAAAAACATTAAGTTGCTGTGCGAACCGCATCCGTCGCGCCGGTTCGCGCATCTCGGAAGTACGCGTTCGCAGCGTCATCCGAGATTTCGATTCCCAACTTCGTCTTCGTTCTTCGGAGGAACCATGCAGAAGTTCGCCGCCGTCCTGGCTGCGCTCGTTCTTTCTGTCGCTCCCGCTCTGGCGCAAAACCAGGTCCTCACCGGGCAAAAAGCCTTCACGAACTACCAGAAAGAACATCCCGGCGCGATCCGCCATCTCACCGTCGCGGATCTGCCTGCTCCGTACGCCACGAAAGGCGTGGACAATGGCCCGAATATGGTGCCGCGTCCGGCGAATGCGTGGCCGCAGACACTGCCGGGCTTCAAGGTGGATCAGTACTACACGGGACTCGATCAGCCGCGGCTGATCCGCACCGCACCCAACGGCGATCTGTTCGTCGCCATCAGCTACCAGAACAAGATCATGGTGTTTCGCGGGGTTGGGCCGGATGGCAAGCCGAAAGAAGTTTCCACCTTCGCCGACAATCTGACGCTGCCGTTTGGGATCGCGTTTTACCCGGCGGGACCGAACCCGCAGTGGGTGTACGTCGGCAATACCGACTCGGTGGTGCGCTTCCCTTATCGCAACGGCGACCTGAAGGCGCGCGGGCCGGCGCAACAGATTGCGCAGCTTCCGGGGTGGGGCAAGCTGCGCGGCGGCGGCCACTGGACGCGCGACGTCGCCTTCTCGAAAGACGGAAAGCTGATGTTTGTTTCGGTTGGGTCGCACTCGAACGACGACGATCCGGATACGCATCCCGAAGAGTTTCATCGCGCCGACGTGCTGGAGTTTACGCCGGAGGGCAGGTTCCTGAAGGTATACGCGTATGGGATCCGCAACTGCGTGGGCGAGGCGGTCAATCCGATAACCGGGGAGCTGTGGTGCTCGACGAATGAGCGCGACATGCTGGGCGACGATCTGGTTCCGGACTACATCACGCACGTGCAGGAGGGCGGATTCTACGGCTGGCCGTGGTTCTACATGGGCGAGCACGGCGGCAACTGGGATCCGCGGCAGCAGGGGAAGCATCCTGAGCTGAAGGACAAGGTGATTACACCGGACGTTCTGCTGGAGCCGCACTTCGCGTCGCTGGAGATGCTCTTCTATAACGGCTCGCAGTTTCCGTCGGAGTACAAGGGCGACATCTTCGCCGCGGAGCACGGGTCGTGGAACCGGGCCAAGCGCGCCGGATACGAGGTGATCATTGCTCCGATGAAGGATGGTCACGCGACGGGCGAGTACGAGGACTTTCTGACAGGATTCGTGACTCCGGAGGGAGACGTGTGGGGCCGGCCGGTTGGGGTCACCGTTGCCGACGATGGCTCGCTGTTCGTGACGGACGATGGGTCGGGGTCGATCTGGCACGTGAGCTATGTGGGCGGTCACAGATAATCGGGCCGCCCGGGGTGCGATGGTACGGCGCGGCGTGCCGCGACACAGGTGCGCCTGATGCCTTACCCTGTTCTCAGGAAACCATGAGGACTTTTTCACGCACCACGTTGTTCGCCGCGGCTCTGCTGCTTGCCGCGCCCCTGTTTGCTCAGCAGTCCACTACGACGGCGCCCGATGCGCCGGCGCCGGCGCAGGCGACTCCGCCTGCGCAGACCGCGCCGCCCT
>JASIAO010000524.1 GCA_030041955.1 Acidobacteriaceae bacterium
GTACACGGGGCAGTATTGCGTTTCTGACGAAGCGTACGTCGATGTGCCGCCGGGCGCGCCCTGCCCGGACTGCGGGCGCATCACGGAGACAATCAACGAAGAGAATTACTACTTCAAGCTGTCGGCGTTTGAGCGGAAACTGCTGGAGTTTTACGAGGAGCATCCGGAATTTATTCGGCCGGAGACGCGACGCAACGAGGTGATCTCGTTCGTGAAGAGCGGTCTGCGCGATCTCTCGGTGAGCCGGACGAGTTTCAACTGGGGCATTCAGGTTCCCGGCGACGAGAAGCACGTCATTTACGTGTGGATGGACGCGCTGGCCAACTACATTACGGCGCTGGGATGGGGCAGCAATGATCCTTCCAGGTTCGAAAAGTTCTGGCCGGTCGATCTGCACATCGTGGGCAAGGAGATTACGCGCTTCCACTGCGTCTACTGGCCGGCGTTTCTGATGGCGGCGGATCTGCCGCTGCCGAAGAGCGTGGTCGGACACGGCTGGCTGCTGTTTGAAGAGAGCAAAATGTCGAAGTCGCGCGGGAATATCGTGCGCGCGGAGACGATTCTGGAAGGCTTCGGAGCGCTGAAGCCCGAGTTGCCGAAAGCGGAACAGGATCGCTTCGGAGCCGACGTGCTGCGCTACTTCCTGATGCGCGAAGTCGTCTTCGGGCAGGACGGGGGCTTCAGTTTCGACGCGCTGGTGCAGCGGTATAACTCGGATTTGGCGAATGGGTACGGGAATCTGGTGAGCCGGACGCTGGCGATGATGGGGCGGTATTTTGGCGGCGTGGTGCCCGAAGCCGGAGCGCCGAGCCAGGCGAGTTCCCTGCCCGTGGAGCTGCCGAAAGCCGTGGCAGCATTTTCGCAGTCGTTCGACGGACTGGATTTTTCGCGCGCGCTCGAAGCCGCATGGACGATGGTTGCTGCAGTGGATGGTTATCTGACGGCGACCGCGCCCTGGAAGCAGCCGGAGAGCGTGACCGACGAGCAGCAGCAGGCGCTTCGCGCGACGGTGCTCTATACCGCGGCCGAATCAATCCGCATCATTACCGCACTCGTCTATCCCGTGATTCCCGACGCCGCGGCGAAGGTTTGGGCGCAGCTTGGGCTGGGTGATATTCAGAAGGCGGAATTGAAAAATCTGCAGTGGGGCGGGCTGAAGCCGGGCACGAAGCTCGGTGAGCTCGCACCCCTCTTTCCACGCGCCGACAAGGAGACGATCACGCGTATGAGCGAACTGGAGCAAAACAGCGATCAGCGATCAGCAACCAGCGATCAGGGATCGAGAGGACCTTCAGCACCCGAGGCGCCGGCGCCGAAGGCGATTTCGGAGCCGAGCGCAGAGCAGCAGAAGGGGCGCATCTCGAAACTGCACTCGCTTATTGACGGCCTTGCCGTAGCCATGGCCGAATCGACCAACGAGACGGCGGCGATCCTGGCGCTGGAAGGCGCGGTCGCGGAAACGGTTCGCGAGACGATCGGGGGTAAAGCGGCCGGGTCAACGCCACCCAATCTCGCACCTGGCGCGCAGACGCCGCCGGAAGCAGCACCCACCTCTGGTCCGGCGCCTGCGGCAACGGGCGGCGAAAAGATCACCCTCGACGATTTCGCCAAAGTGGAGCTGCGTGTGGCCCAGGTGAAGGTGGCCGAGCGTGTGCCGAAGGCCGACAAGCTGCTGCGCATCGAGGTCGATTTGGGCTATGAGACGCGCCAGATCCTCGCCGGAATCGCGGAATCGTACACGCCGGAGTCGCTGATCGGGCGCAAGGTAGTTATCGTGGCGAATCTCGCGCCGCGGAAGCTGCGCGGCTTCGAGTCGAATGGGATGATCGTCGCGGCTTCGACTGCGGAGGGCAAGGCCGTGCTGGCGGGATTCCTGGAAGATGTGGAGATCGGCGCGCGGCTGAAGTAATGATCGACTCCCACTGCCACCTCGACAGCCCTCGCTACGACGAGGATCGCGCGGAACTACTGGATCGCGCGTGGGACGCCGGGGTGCGGGAGATTCTATCCATCGGCATCGGGGAGGGTCCGGAGACGATGCATCGCGCGCTGGAAATCAGCCGCGAGTATGCGGGCCGGCCGGAGACACCGAGGATCTGGGCGAGTGCGGGGGTGCATCCGCATGAGGCGCGGCTGGCCGATGAGGCGGCGTATGCGAAAATCGAAGGCCTGTTACTTGAGCCAGAGGTGCGGGCGTGCGGGGAAATCGGCCTCGACTACTTCTACGACCACTCGCCACGCGATGTGCAGAAGGCGGTCTTCTCGCGGCAAATGGAGATAGCCGCGGGGCGGCGGAAGCCGATCATCATCCACTGCCGGCCATCGCAGAACAGTTCCGACGCATGGGACGACACCCTGGAGATGCTGCGCACGCAGTGGGCGCAGAGGGGCCTGGGAGGGGTGCTGCACTGCTTCACGGGCGAGGAGCGGCATGCGCGCGAGGCGATGGATATGGGCTTCCTGATTTCGTTCGCCGGGAACATCACGTTTCCGAAGGCGCAGCCCATCCGCGATGCGGCGGCGATGGTGCCCCTCGACCAGATGCTGATCGAGACGGACGCGCCGTTTTTGGCGCCCGTTCCCAACCGCGGCAAGCGCAACGAGCCGGGCTGGGTGAAGGAAGTCGCGGTGACGATTGCCGAGCTGCGCGGGCTGGAGCCGGACGAGGTGAGCGACCGGACGACGGCAAACTTCCGTGCGCTTTTCCACCCTGGAACCACCTTCGCCAGCACCGATTTGCACCGGTAGCGGATAATCTAAAGAAGCAGGGGATCAGGAAAGGGATATGGCGGCGGAGAACTCCTTCGACATCGTCAGCAAAGTGGACCTTCAGGAAGTGCGCAACGCCATCGACCAGGCGACGAAAGAAGTGCGCACGCGCTTCGATCTGAAGGATTCGAAATCGGAGATTCGGCTGGAAGGCGAAGATGCGATCCAGCTGGCCTCTGCGGACGAATACAAGCTGGAAGCGGTTACGGAGATCCTGCGCCAGAAGCTGGTGAAGCGCGGCGTTTCGCTTAAAGCGCTCACCTTCGGTAAAGTGGAACCAGCAGCGGGCTCCAGCGTGCGGCAGAAAGTCACGTTGCAGCAGGGGATCGCGTCGGAGAAGGCGAAGCAGATTGTCGCCCTCATCAAGGATTCGAAGAAGAAGGTGCAGGCCTCGATCCAGGGAGATACGGTGCGCGTTACCGGCAAAGACCGGGATGCGCTGCAGGAAGTGATCGCGCTGCTGCGCGGGCGAGACCTTGGGATAGATATGCAGTTTACGAATTACCGCTCGAACTGAGCGGCTGGGCCGGTTTTGAGGAAATTCCAGTGAGCACTGTGGCTACAGCGACGGCGAAGGAAGTCTTCGATCTGCTGCACGAGGATCTCGCGGCAATCGAGCGGGAGTTCGGCCGAGACGCCGTATCTTCGGTCCAGGCGATCACGGAGATTTCCGACTATCTGCGCGAAGGCGGGGGGAAGCGCATACGGCCTTCGCTGCTGCTGCTGGCGGCGCGCGGACTGGGCTACTCGGGCAAAGGCATGATTCGGCTGGGCGCGGTGGTGGAGATGGTGCACACCGCAACCCTGGTGCACGACGACATCATCGATGAAGCGGAAACGCGCCGCGGACGGCCGTCGACGAATCGCGCCTGGGGCAGCAGCAAGTCCGTGCTGGTAGGGGACTGGCTCTACATGCAGGCCTTCCGCGTGGCGCTTTCAGAGCGGAAATTCCGCGTGCTCGAGCTGCTGATCGGACTCACCCAGCAGATGGTGGAAGGCGAGCTGCTGCAGATGGAGCGGCTCGGCCAGTTCATCTCCGAGGGCGAGTACAACGACCTGATTTATCGCAAGACTGCGTGCCTCTTCGAGGTTTCCATGCGCCTTGGGGCGGTGCTGGCGGGCGCGGAACGCGAGCTGGAAGACACGATGGGCGAGTACGGACGGCGCCTGGGCCTGGCGTTCCAGATTGTGGACGACGTGCTCGACCTGACCGCCAGCGAGGACGTTTTGGGCAAGCCGGTAGCCAGCGATCTCCGCGAGGGCAAGGCGACGCTGGCCGTGATTCACACGCTGGTGAACGGCAGCACGCCGTCAGAGCGGGCAGCAATTCAGACGGTGTTGCACGAGAAGAACTTCGAGCACGTCTCGCACGAGGAAGTTCTGCGTATCCTCAACCGCAATCAGTCAGTGAATTACGCGATGCAGACTGCCTACGCGCATGCTGCCTCGGCGCAGGCGGCGCTGGCCGCACTGCCCGATTCCGACTACAAGCGCGCGCTGCAGTGGATGCCGGAGTTTGTGGTCGCCCGGGAAAAGTAACGCCGACCGGTAATCCGGTCCGGACGCGCAATGCCGCCCCGCTGTACCCTGTATTCCAATGAAATTGTCACGCATCGCGCAGGCGCTCGCGGCCGAACTGCGTCCGGCGGACGCTGAGGCGGAAGTCTCCGGCGTCTCCAGCATCAACGCGGCCACACCGGAAACCCTGGTCTTCGCGGAAGAGGCGCAGACGCTCGAAGCCGCGGTTCGCTCGCGCGCTGGGGCGGTGATTGTCTCCTCGAAGACTGCGCCCTCTGCGTCGCCGAAGCCGCTGCTGGTTGTTCGCCAGCCAAAGCTGGCTTTTGCGCAAGCCGCGCGGCTGTTGCGCCCCGCGGAACCGCACACGGGAGTGCATCCGACCGCCATCGTGGACGCCAGCGCCATTGTGGGCGAGCGTGTCTCCATCGGCCCATATGTAGTGATCGAGGCGGACGCGCATATCGGCGATGGGACACGCATCGGGGCGGGCACGGTGATTGGCGCCGGCGCCAGCATCGGCCGGAATTGCCGCATCGATCCTCGCGTGGTCGTTTATCCGGGCGCGGCTCTCGGCGACGATCTTGTAGTGCAGGCGGGCGCGGTGCTCGGCTCCGATGGCTTCGGCTATGTGTGCGATGCCGTCACGGGCGGATACCTGCAGTTCCCGCAGCAGGGCCGGCTCACCCTGGAAGATGGCGTGGAGATCGGGGCCAATACGACGATCGATCGTGGCGCGCTCGAAGAAACGCGGATCGAGAGGGGTGTGAAGATCGACAACCTCGTCCACCTCGGACACAACGTGCGCGTCGGTCGGGATGTGGTGATCGCCGCGCAGACGGGCGTATCCGGGTCGAGCACGATCGGCGCAAGCGCGGTGGTGGGCGGACAGGTTGGTATCGGCGATCATGCGGAAATCGGCGAGCAGGTGATTCTCGGATCGGGATCGGGCGTGCTGACGCACAAGAAGGTAAAGGGACCGGGGGTGGTCTTCTGGGGAAGGCCGGCGCGTCCGCTGAAGCAGTATCTGAAGGAGCTGGCCGCTATGGCGAGAGTGGCGCGAAAATCGGACCGCGAGCCCAAGTAAGCGAGATCGCTATTCGAACGGCTGCCGCTTCATTGCTCCTTCGCGCTGCTTCACCAGCATCTCCACCTTGCCCTCGGCTTGTTCCAGTTGCTTCCGGCAGAGCTCGGAGAGCTGTGTGCCCTCTTCGAAGAGGCGCACCGAATCCTCCAGCGGCAGATCGCCGCGCTCCAATTGCGCGACAATCGCTTCGAGCCGGGTCAGCGATTCCTCAAAGCTGGGCAAGATTCGCTTCCTCCTCGGGCCGTGCCGGGGTTGCAGGCTTCGGCTGCGCGGCGGCCGACGTCGAAGGCAGCACGTCCGCCAGCACTTCTACTGCCGCACTGAAGCGTCCAAAGGGCGCACTCACCTGCGCACCCTGCACCATGGTGCGAGCGGCGGACAGCATCTCCTGAGCGATGCGGATCCCTTCGGCGCGCGCCAGCTCCGGCGTGGACGCCCGCTGCATCCGCAACAGGATCTCGTCGGGAATGCTGACCCGCAGGTCGTTTTTCATGAACTCGGCATTGCGCAGGCTGGTGAGCGGCCAGATGCCGGCGACTACGGGAATACGGAAGCTCTCGATGCGCTTAAGAAACGCCTCCAGAATGCGCAGATCGAAGACTGGCTGGGTGATGGCGTACTCCGCGCCCGCTTCTACCTTCCACGCAAAGCGGCGCACCTCGTAATCGACATCCGGCACGCCCGGATTGGCCGCCACGGCGATGGTGAATCCGGTCGAGGCGCCGATGGGATTGCCGCCGATGTCCAGCCCGTGGTTCAGCCGCCGCACAATGTTCACGAGGCCGATGGCGTCCACGTCGTAGACCGCCGTCGCATCAGGATAATTGCCGAGCTTGGGCGGATCGCCGGTGAGGCAGAGAATGTTTTTGAGGCCGATGGACGATGCACCCAGCAGGTCGCTCTGGATGCTGAGCACGTTACGGTCGCGGCAGGTATAGTGCAGCACCGTCTCAATGCCGGTCTTCTGCTGGATCTGGATGCAGAGGCTCTGCGCGCTCATCCGTGCCGAGGCGCGCGGCGAATCCGGTACGTTGATGGCGTGGATGCCGGAGCCGGCCAGCTCGTGAGCGCCCTTCAGCTCTTTGCTGCAGTCGATGCCCTTTGGCGGCACGATCTCCACCATGGTGACGAACTCGCCCTGGTGGATCAACCGCCCGATGCGCGAGCGTTCCTCGATCGGCGCTGGAGGGGTCTCCGTGACAATCGGCTCCTTTGTGCCGCCCCCGTGGCTGGCAGTCTGCGCACCCACGGCCCGCAGAGCCGACTTCATGGCGCGAATATGCTGCGGTGTGGTTCCGCAGCATCCGCCCACAAACTGCACGCCCGCCTTGATGAACTTGCGCGCGAAGCTCGCCATGTACTCAGGCGAGCACAGATAGATGTTGCGGCCTTCGACGGATCGCGGCATGCCCGCGTTGGGCATCGCCATCAGCGGCAGATCGGTTGCGGCGGCCATGCGCTCGATGGCGGTCAGCACCGTTGCCGGGCCCACGCTGCAGTTGCAGCCGATGCCATCCACGCCCCACGAGGAGATGCGCGATGCAGCCGTCTCCGCCGAGGCGCCGTCGAGGCAGTTGCCGTCTTCGTCCACCGTCACCATCACCACCACGGGGAGCTCCGGCGCGGCCTCCCGCGCGGCGAGCACAGCCTGTTCCGCCTCGTTCAGCGCGGGCATGGTTTCGATGATCAGCAGATCGGCGCCCACGCCGGGACCGCCCGCGGCCAAAGCACGAATTTGTTCTGCGAAAATCGCGCGGGCTTCGTCCAGACCTGTCTTGCCCAGCGGCTCCAGGTGAACGCCCAGCGGCCCGACCGAGCCGGCTACATATGCCTTCGCCGCCTGTTTGTCGGCATGCTGGTGCACCGCCTTGCGCGCCACCCGCACCCCGGCCTGGTTGATCTCCGCCACCTTGTCGGCCAGCCCGTGCCGCTGCAGGCGGAGGGCGTTGGCGCCGAAGGTGTTGGTCTCGATGATCTCCGCGCCCGCCTGCAGGTATTCTTCGTGCACCGACCGCACCAGGTCCGGCTGCGAGAGATTCAGTTCGTCGTAGCAGCGGTTGATGAACACCCCACGCGCATAGAGGGAGGTGCCCATTGCGCCGTCGCAGAGGACGGTGCGCTGGTCGAAAATGGGCTCAAGACGGCTGCTCATAACGGACCTTTCGCTTCATGGTATCAGGGGATAAGTGCCCGCGAGTCATTGCCGAACACTGCGGCGGCTCCAACTCCCCAGCTGCGCTCCGTTGTCCGTGTTCTGCCCTGATATACTTGGGCTTTCCCACGAAATTGCGGCAGCCAGCGTATGGTGAGGTTCTAAGGTTTTGAAGAAGAGAAGTTCCCTGTATCCCTTCGTGGTTCTTGGCTCGGTCTTTGTCGTCTGTCTCGTCATGAGTTCATGCGGCCAGGAGTATTACGTGGACGGCCGCAGTCTGCCGCCCAGCGGCGTGCTGAACCGGGTCGTGATCGCGCAACAGACCCCGAGCGCGCTTCCATTTGTAGATGCGTATTACGACATTCGGCATGCCTACAGTGCCTCCAGCGGCTCTTTTTCCATCTCCGGCTATTCGGGAAACGGCCCCCTCACCATCGAGAACATGCCGGAGCAGCTGGGCGGCGCCGTCTATGGCGAATTTGACGGCAGCTTCGACCTAATCAGCTACGCGCAGGAAAAAGTGAGCACGCCTATCAGCGTGGCCGGCGGCCTCTCCAGCACGACCGAAGATAGCCCTTACAACGGCATCATGATGACCCGCGACCTGAATTACGTGTACGCGGCGAATCCTTCGAGTCACCTGGTGAGCGTCGTAAACCGCAGCGGCGGCGTTTCCCTTACACTCAACCTCCCCAACGCCTACGGCATCTCCGTCAATCCCGGCGGCACTGTAGCACTGGTTTTCGTTGAGAACGCCATGCAGGCTCAGAACGACTCGGACAAGCCCTCGGTAAACCCGGGGCTCAACCCAGCCACTTTCGCGGTCTACAGCGTCGTGCAGCTTACCGCCGCGCAGCAAACCCTGGCCACGAACAACCCCAACTACGTCGATCCCACGTACGGCACCGAGGCCCAGGACTGCGAGCCGCAGAAGCTGCCCACCTGGTGCATTTTCCCGGTCGGCACAGGGAGCGGGGCCAGCTTCGACCATCCCATCAAGGCGGTCTTCTCGCCTGACGGCACCACCGCCTACGTCCTGAACTGCGGGCCCGAGTGCGGCGGCACAACAGCCAGCATCACCACCATCCCGATCACCGCTTCTGCACTGAACACCGGCAGCTATGGAGGGAGCGGCATTGCTCTCCAGGCGCAAACAACCATTCCCATTCCGGGCGGGGCTACGGACGCCGATTTCAACGGGAATACGCTCTACATCACCGGCCAGCAGTTGCAAACCACGGGGGCCTACGCGGGCGATTACGCCGGCGTGCTCACGGTCGTGAATACCCCGGCCAACTCTGTTGCCGGCACGTACTCCATCAGCGACGGTACGCACAACCGCATGGTCTTCGGCGACGACAACACGCTTTGGATCGGGTCTTCCCACTGCGCTCAGGGCGTGCGCTACGCTGAAGTGCAGGCAGGCACGAATGTGCAGTTCGGCTGCCTCACGATGTTCAACACCTCCACCAACGCGGTCTACGTCGATCCGTATATCGGGGACGCGACCGGCATCGCCGCGGTCACCGGACTGCACAAGATCTACACGGCGGAGGGCGGGCAGGTGTACATCTACAGCACCATTCCGGCATCGGGCGGCCTGGTTCAACTCGACAACTCCAACGTGACCGTCACCGGTACCGCGACTGACGTCGCCTACATGGACGCCACCAGCGACGCCGACAACACCATCTACTAGCCACTCCAGCATGGCCGAGCAGCCGACCGCAGAGGTTCTCGCCATCGCCGCTCACCGCGACGACGTGGAGCAGACCTGTGGCGGCACGCTGCTGCGCCTGCGGTCGCTGGGCGTGACGACGGCGATCCTGGACCTGACGCGCGGCGAAGCCGGAACCCGCGGCTCTGCCGAGGAACGCGCGGCGGAAGCTGCTGAAGCGGCCCGCATACTTGGCGCGGGCTGGCGCGAGGCACTGGATATCCCCGACGGCCGCGTGGAAAACACCTGGGAAAACCGGCTGAAGATCGTGAACGTCCTGCGCCGCGTGCGTCCGCGGGTGGTGATTCTTCCCTACTGGGCCGGCCGCCATCCAGACCACTACACATCGGCAACGCTCGGCTATGAAGCCTGCTTTCTATCGGGGCTGGCGAAGATCGACACCGGCTCGGAGCCGCATCGGCCCTTTAAGGTCGTTTACGCCAGCCTCTACGCCGATGTGCGACCCAGCTTCGTGGTCGACGTCACGCCCTTCATCGAGGATCGGCATCGCGCCCTGATGGCTTATCGCTCGCAGTATGCGAACCAGTCGGCCGGGAGCGGCCTGTTCGTTCCCGAGGAAGAGATTCGCGAGCGCACCTTCGCCGAGGCCCGCCATTACGGCAACCTCGCGGGCGTTCGCTACGCCGAGCCGTTCGTACAGAAGGAAGTCGGCCTTGTGGACGATCTTACCCTGATCCCTGTGCAGTCGCTTTAAAAATCCCGCGCAATCCGACTTTTGGCGGGTGGACTTGCCGCATCCGACCCGTGTAGAGTGGCCCGGATGGTTTCGTCGCATTTTCCCTTCAAGGAGCCCGGAGTTTGAACCTGACCGCCATCGACTGGGCCATCATGCTGCTGTACTTCGTCTTTGTGCTGGGCATCGGCTTCGCCCTGCGGCGCTTCATGAAAACCAGCAAGGACTTCTTCCTGGCCGGCCGTTCCCTGCCCGCCTGGATCTGCGGGCTCGCTTTCATCTCGGCGAACCTGGGCGCGCAGGAAGTCATCGGCATGGGCGCATCCGGCGCCAAATACGGGATCGTCACCAGCCACTTCTACTGGATCGGCGCCATCCCCGCGATGATCTTCGTCGGTGTCTTCATGATGCCGTTCTACTACGGCTCGAAAGCGCGCTCCGTCCCGGAATTCCTGCGCCTGCGCTTCGACGAGAAGACCCGCGCATGGAACGCCTGCACTTTCGCCCTGATGACCGTCTTCTCTTCCGGCATCTCCATGTATGCGATGGCGCGGCTCATCCAGACGCTCCATATCTTCGACAAGCTGTTTATCTCGCTCGGCTTGCCTCTCGACTGGATCTTCCACTTCGCCATCATCCTGTCGGCCGTGATTGTCCTCTGCTACATCTTCCTGGGCGGGCTCACCAGCGCGATTTACAACGAGGTGCTGCAGTTCTTCCTCATCGTGGCCGGCTTCGCTCCGCTGGTGTGGGTGGGCCTGAAGAACGTGGGCGGATGGAACGGCCTCCGGCACACGCTGCCCACGGCCTATCTGCACTCCTGGCAGGGCATGGGCAGCGCGCACACCAACCCGCTGGGCGTGGACTGGTTCGGCCTGGTGGCCGGACTCGGCTTCGTTCTCTCCTTCGGCTACTGGTGTACGGACTTCCTGGTGATCCAGACAGCGATGGCCGCGAACTCGGAGGAATCCGCGCGCCGCGTGCCGCTGATCGCTGCGATTCCGAAGATGTTTTTCCCGTTCCTGGTCATCCTGCCAGGGCTGATTGCCATCGCCACCCCGATGGTGACGCGCCACATGATGGCCACTGCCACGCCGGTGGGCATGACGGCATCCGCGGCGGCGAACGCAAAATATGCCGATGCGGGACGCGGACTGATTCCGCCCAAAGTCGATCCGGTCACCGGTAAGGTCATGCTCGACACGCACGGCCAGCCCATCCTCGATTACGACCTCGCCATCCCGAACATGCTGCTCTTCTACTTCCCTACCGGCATTCTGGGGCTTGGGCTGACCGCGCTGCTGGCCAGCTTCATGTCGGGCATGGCGGGGAACGTGACGGCGTTCAACACGGTGTGGACCTACGATCTCTACCAGTCCTACATCCACAAGGGCGCCAGCGACGAGCACTACCTGAAGGTGGGCCGATGGACCACCGTCGTGGGGATATTGATTTCCATGGGGACAGCGTACGTCGTCATGGGCTTCAACAACATCATGGACACGCTGCAGCTCGTGTTCTCCATCGTGAATGCACCGCTTTTCGCTACGTTCCTGCTGGGCATGTTCTGGAAGCGCACTACCGGACACGCTGCCTTCATCGGGCTGGTGGGCGGCACGTTGGCTGCGGTGCTGCATCACGGCCTCACCATCCCGGCAGCGACGGCGGCGGGAATTCACGGCGGCTGGATCCACATCGTTCACGTTTATCCGAGCCAGATGGCGCTGGATTTCTGGCAGGCAATCTTCGCCTTCAGCGTCAACTTCATCCTCGCCGTTACCATCAGCCTGTTCACCAGGCCACGACCGGAAAAGGAGCTGGTCGGTCTGGTGTACTCACTAACGCCGAAGCCTGTCGAACACCACATGGCCTGGTACGCGCGCCCCACTGTCATCGCCGTTGCACTTCTGGCGCTTGGCATCAGCCTCAACCTTATCTTCCGGTAGGAGAAAGGACCGCAGATGAGACTCGACCTGCGCATCCCGATGGGCCTGATGTTCACGATCGTCGGCGCCATCCTCGCGATTTTTGGGCTCGTCACCCACAGCAGCGCGATCTACACCCGCTCGGCGGGGATGGACATCAACCTCATCTGGGGATGCGTGATGCTGGCCTTCGGGCTCACCATGTTCCTGCTGGGCCGCCGCGCCGACAAGCACCCGCAGCCGCTGCCGCCCGGCGACAAATCGTCACGGCCTCTCGGTCATGGCCACTGAGAGGGGCAAAACGCATCAAGCCTTCTCGATTCCCGCCAGGTCCATCGCCCGCTGCGCTTCCTTGTTCTCCATGAACCAGCGCCAGAGATTGCCGTGGCGCAGATTCTCCGCGCTGAGCAGGATCATGCCCACGTCCAGCCCCAGGGTGTCGGTCGAGACCCAGCCGGTGAGCGGATTAAACGCGTCCGCCAGCCCATAGCGCCCCCGGATTTTTCCGCCAAATTGCTGCTTCATCGCATGCAGCGCGGGGATGCAGATGTCGGGCGTGAGCATCAGCGATCCGCCGGCCGCGCAGGGCACTACGGTGCCATCGATTTTGCCGTGCTGCGGCGGACCACCCCATGCGCTGTATCCCCTGGGGCTGGAGGAGCTGGTGATGCCCCAGACATCCGCGGTGTAATCGGGGAAGGATTTCGATAATTCCTGGCTGCACCAGGCGCGATGCGCGCGTGTTGCCGTCTGCGAATTCTCAAACCAACGCAGCTTCCCGCCCCGCGACTCGCGCCGCCCGCGAAAATCGAACCACGCGAACGGATATTGATACGTCCAGAGCAATGATTTCCCGATGTATTGGTACGGCCCGTAGCTGTTGGGATCGCGCTGCCACGCGTACCAGGCATCCGGCGGGAGCGGGTGCGACGGAGAGCCGATGCCCAGCAGGACCATCGCCGCCAGCTGGCAATATTTTTCGTAGCGGAAGCGGATGAACCCCTCCGGGCGCCAGCCGTGCGAGAGCAGCATCCCGTTACCGTTGGTCATCCACGGAAAGTCGTAACGGCTGTAGAGCAGCGTCGCCAGATCGCCGATGGCCGCGTCCTCATGGAAATATTCTCGGCAGGTGAGCGCCCCCGCCAGCAGCCAGATGGAATCGCTGGTGGAGACTTCGGAGGTTTTCCACCGCTGCCCTGTATGCACGTCGAGGAAGTGATAGAAACAGCCGTGAATGCACTCGACTTTGCCGTTGGTGTAGCTGGTGAGCGCGCGCCGCACACGGTCCTTCGCCTGCTCGCGCAGAATCCATCCGCGCTCGGCTCCGATGCACATCGCCGTCAGGCAAAATCCGGTGACGCCGGTGCTGCCCCGCGACTCGTCGCCCTTACCCACGTTGTCGGCGGGGTTGCCGTGGATCAGGTCGCGGCAGATGCCCGTTTCCGGATCGCTGGCGTCCCGAAAGTATCGAAAGCAGCGTTCGGAGAGGTCGTTGAACAGATCGTCATCATGGAAGTGGCGCGCGAATCCAAACCCGCGCCGCGCCGCCAGCAGTGCGGCTCCCGCCAGAAGTCTGCGTCGTCCGAAATTCGTCATCCGCCGTCGTGCTCCCTCGGAAGCAGATTAGAAGCAGGATTCACAGGGCGGCGCTTGCCGTGGAGAGGTTTTTGTTGTACCGTTTGACTAACCGGTTAATCAATGGCCAGTTCACGTCGCCAACGCGCAGATCAATCCCGTCACCGCATCCTGGACGCCGCCATTCACGAGTTCAGCGAGCATGGCCTCGCCGGTGCGCGCACCAATGCCATCGCCGACGCCGCTCATGTCAACAAGGCCCTGCTCTACTACTACTTTCAGGACAAAGAAGCGCTCTACTCCGCTGCGCTCGAGGCGGTTGCGGGCAAAGTCGCGGAGAGCGCTCTGGCCGTGCTCGACATGACGTGCAGCCCCGGCGAGCGCATGCTGCGTTTCGCGCTCCAGCACTTCGACCGCATCCTCTGCCAGCAGGGATTCCAGGCGCTGATGCAGCAGGAGATGGTCCGCTTCCGCGAGGGGCGCAGCCACGCCATGCGCATCATCGCGAAAAAAGCTTTCGAGCCGATGTTCGCCCGCGCCAGGGCCATCGTCGAGGAAGGCATCTGTTCCGGCGAACTCTGCGCTATGGACTGGATGCAGATGATCTACTCGGCTCTCGGCGCCAACGTTTTCTATTTTCTCAGTGCGCCCATGATCAGGCTGATTGCCGACAACGACCCACTGGAAGCTTCGGCTGTTGCCGCGCGGCGCGCAGCGGCCATTGAATTCCTCGGCCAATCCATCTTCGTCGATCGCAAACACGGGGCGCGGCTGGCAAAGCACGTGCTCGCCACCGTGCCTGTACCGGACGCATCCCCGGAGAGAAAGACCGCATGAAACCTCGCAATCGAATCTTCATGATTCTGGGCGTGCTGTTCGTCATCGCCCTTTGCATTTATTTTTTCACCACGAACCATCAGAACGGCCTGGATCTGGTGGGGACGGTGGACGCCAATGAGGTGATCGTCAGCTCGCGCATCCAGGGGCGCATCGCCTCGCTGGCCGTGCAGGAAGGCGATCATGTGACCGCGGGCCAGCTGCTGGCCACCATCGAAGCGCAGGACCTCGCGGACGCACGCAACGCCGCGCAGGCCGCGGCCCGCAGCGATCAATATAAGCTGGCTGAGTCGCGCGCGACCGAGCAGCAGACACTCGGCGACACGCAAAGCCAGTTGGCCGCTGCCGAGGCACAAGTGCGCGTGTCCAAAGCCAGCCTCGCGCAGGCCCAGGCGCAGTATGAGCACCAGGAAGCGGACACGCGCCGGGCCGTGGCACTCGCGCAGTCCGGCATCGACAGCCAGCAGGTTCGTGAGGAGATGGTCACCAGCCTCAACGCCGATCGCGCCGCCGTAGAATCCGCGCGGGAAAATGTCACCGCGCAGGAAGCCGCGCTGAAGACCGCGCAGGCTAATTTGTATCAGGCCCGCGCCGCGGCGGAGACGGTAGACGCCTCGCGCGCCGACCTGCACAACGCGCAGGACCTTGCCGCGCAGGCCCAGGTGCAACTCGGCTACTCGCAGGTTCTTTCGCCCGTCACCGGAGTAGTGAACGTCCGCGCCGCGCTGCAAGGTGAAGTAGTCTCGCCCGGCACGCCGATCGTCACCGTCGTCGATCTCTCGCAGACCTGGGTGTACGCACCGCTGCCGGAAACCTACGCCGACTCGGTGCAACTCGGCGACAAGCTACAGGTGGTGATGCCCAGCGGCGCCAGCGTGCAGGGCACGGTGATCGCCAAATCCGCGCTGGCCGCTTTTGCCACGCAGCGTGACGTGAGCCGTCGAAAGCGCGACATTGAGACGATCCAGTTGAAGCTGCTCATCCCCAACCCCGGCATGGAGTACGTTCCCGGCATGATCGCGGACGTCTACATTCCGCAGAACAAGCTGGTGCGCCCGTGAAGCCGGCTGTTTCCAACCCGGCGGCGGGTCCTCCGCCCGCCATTGCCGTCGAGAACATCGTCAAGCGCTACGGCACCTTTGAGGCGGTCAAGGGCGTGACCTTCCAGGTCGCGGACGGCGAAATCTTCGGCCTGCTCGGTCCCAATGGCGCGGGCAAATCCACGCTCATCCGCATGATGACCACGCTCATCCCGGTGACTGAGGGACGCGCCCTGGTCGCTGGACACGACGTCTCGCGCGAGCCCGACGCCGTGCGTCGGCTCATCGGTGTCATCCCCCAGGCGCTCACCAGCGACATCGATCTGACTGTCGAGGAGAATCTCTCCATCTACGCGAAGCTTTACGGCGTTCCCCACGCGCAGCGCGAGCGCAACATTGCGGAGCTGCTCGAAGCGGTCGATTTGACGAAGTGGCGCCAGGCGCAGACGAAGACCCTCTCCGGAGGCATGCGCCGCCGTCTCGAGATCGCACGCGGCCTGGTTCACAGCCCCCGCATTTTCTTTCTCGACGAGCCGACCACCGGCCTCGACCCGGTCTCGCGCGTGGCCGTGTGGGAGATGCTGGATCGCCTGCGCGAGAAGCTGAAGCTCACTATCCTGATCACCACCCATTACATGGAAGAGGCCGACAATCTCTGCGACCGCATCGCCATTGTGGATCACGGCAAGCTGGTGGCGCTCGATACACCGCTGGGCCTGAAGGCCAGCGTGCCGGGATCGAGCGTGGTCGAAGTGCACTTTGACGGTGATAAGCCCGAACGCGAAGAGCGCCTGAAGCAGCTCCCGGGAGTGACCAGCGTCGAGTCGCACGGGACCGGCGCTTATCGGGTGATGACCGCCGACGGCGGCCTGACCACGACGCACCTGGTGGAGCTGGCCCTCAAAAGCAACGATCCTATCCGCGCCCTCAGCGTGCAGAACACCACGCTGGACGACGTTTTTGTCTTCTACACCGGCCGCCAGTTGCGCGATGAGCAGGTGAAAACCGTGAGCTTTATGATGCCGGACCGCCCGGGGATGCGCCCATGAACCGAATGCTGGCCATTGTCGAACGCGAGCTGAGGAAGTTTTTCCGCTCGCCCGCCCTCATGCTCATGTCCATGATGCTGCCCCTCGTGCAGCTTGTCATTCTGGGCAATGCCTTCGGCGGCAAAGTCACCAATTCCCGCGTGGGCGTTGTCGATTACGATCATGGCGAGGAGGCGCTGAAGGTCCGCGAGGCCTTTCAGGATGTGGCCGCCAACATCCGGACCTTTAACACAGTTCCTTACGACAACGAAAATGCCGCGAAGGAAGACGTACGTACGGGCAAGATAGACGCCGCGATCATCATTCCCGCCGAGTATTCGCGCCGGGTGCTCGCCGGCGAATCTCCACAGATCGGTCTGGTGGTCGATAACTCCGACCAGTTTGTCAGCGGCAGCCTGGAAACCGAGATGCAGTCGCTGGTGGATGCGCTCAACGCTCCGATTATTCAGCCCAAAGTAGTGCAAAATATCACGCTGGATATCGTCGAGCTCTATCCCTATGTGGCGTACATGAAGTTTCTGCTCGCCGGCTCCATCGCGCTCGCGATGTATGTTTCCGTCATGATCGGCGGCGGCATGTTATACATCGACGACAAAGCTCGCGGGGTCCACGAGGGCTATCTTGTCACGCCTATCAGGCGCTGGGAGCTGGTCGCGGGTCTCAACCTTGCGGGCGCCATCAAAGCCGTGCTTTCCGGAATCTGTCTTACCGTCATCGGATCGCTGCTCGCGGGGCTTGGCGTTATTTTCCACCCCGGCGCGGTCATTCAGCTCGCCCTGCTCATCGTGGCCACATCGATCGCTTTCAACGGCATGATGTTCCTGCTGATGGTGCGTGTGGAAGATCCGCTGGTGCCCCGCGCTATGTTCGGCGTGCTCAACACACTGCTGTTTTTCCCCAGCGGCGCCATCTATCCCATTGAAGCTTTCCCTGCCTGGCTGCGCGCCATCGCTGTTGTCGATCCCTTCACTTACGCAGTACATGGTCTCAAGGCGATTCTCATTAAGGACGGCGGATTTGCCGCGATCCGGATGGATCTGCTGTTCCTCTTCGCTTTCGGCATCGGATCGCTGCTGATCGCAACACCGCTCTTCCGCCGCACTCTCTAAACGAGAAGGGCGAGCGCCTGACGCGCCCGCCCCATCCCACTGCCTTGCAATTGTTTTATGCGTTCATTGCCGGTTCTTACGCTTTGGCCTTGCGCCGTGCTGCCCAGCGTCGTTTCAGCGCCTCGGAAATCCGCCGACGTCCCTCAGGAGTCAGCCTGCTCTTCCTGCGTGCGGCGGGTGGCGCCCCCGCGCTCTTTGCCGGTCTGCCTCGCCTGGCTTTGGTCTGATTTTCTCCCGCAAGCAGCGCCCGAACCTGCTTCAGCCGGGCAATTTCCTTATCCAATTCCGCGATGATCTCCTGAACTTCCACGTACCCTCCACGTTCGCTGGATTGGGAAGCCGTCCCTGCTCGCACACGGGAAGGGGTGACTTCCTGGACTTCTGATACAGCCAGCCTAAATCCGTGGGGAGTAAGTTGACAACTCAACAAATGCCGGGAAGTTATTGCTGGTCCTCATCCTGAGAAGGCCGGGGCGGCGGAATCGCACGATCTTCACCGGCCGGCGCACGATAAGTTATGCCCACCCGGCTGTCGCGATTGCTGTCCTGGGTATACCGCCGCAGGTCGCGCAGGGTCTCCTGTTTATCCCGCGCGTAATCGGTCGCCAGGCGCGTCAGAGCATAGGTCACGATATCGCTGTGGTGCACCTCCTGCATCTCAGGATCGCGCCGGAAATTGAGCCAGAGCCGGTGCACTAGCTGCACGTCCTCGGCGCGCAGCGAAGGCGCGTGCGGCCCGATGTGGAACGATTGCGCCTCGCCGTCCGGGGCTACCACGTAAAAGGTAAATTGCCGCTTCGGTTCGGCCAGATTCTCCCATGCCTGCCCTACATGGAACGCTTGTTCGGCAGCCGACATGCGCGACGACGTCCCGGATACCAGCGCCGTCACCTCCAGCGAATTCGCCGCCTGCACCAGCGCCGCAAAAATATCTCCGGCAGGCACCACCAGCAGGGAGACATGTTTGCCGAAACTCTCTGCAACGGAGACGGCCTTGGTAAAGAGCATCTGCTCGTGCTCGCTGAAGAGCTGCTTGTCGAGAAATTCCGGACCGCCGGCGCCCATCATGCGGGCCGTCAGCACTACGATGTCCTGCTGGTCGGTGCGGGTCCGCGCCAGCGCCCACTTGAGCGCGTAAGGGTTCACCGGATCGCGCATGCTCACCAGCACCCCGCCGGGCCGCACCTGCAGCGCTTCGCGGCCGATCGTGTCCTGCTGCTCGAGCTGGAAATGCTCCCGCATCTGCTGCTGGGTCAGCTGATGTTTCCCGGCATTTCTTCGCTCGGAGATGGCGAAGATCGAGAAGAACACCACGGTAAAGGCGATTCCGCTCTCCGTAGCTACGGTCTTCGTCGCCAGATTCACCGTCGCGATCATCAGCAGCGTCAGAAAGACACAGAACAGGCCGATGGGCAGCTCGGTTCGCCCAATACGCAGATTAACCGGAACTTTCCAGCCTCGCTCGCCGTGGTACTTCCAGCGCAGCACCAGCATGGCGAGGGAATTGAAGGTGAAGCTCCAGATGACGCCGAAAGCATAAGCCTCACCGAGGGTAATCACATTGCCGCGGCTGACGATGATGGTGAATAACTGCAGGCCAGCGACGAGGTTAACAATGCGGTAACTGGTGCCGAAGCGCCGGTGTGGCTTGCGGAACCAATCTGTGAGCACGCCATCTTCGGCCACGCGCATCATCACGCCGGTGGACCCGATGATCGAGGTATTGATGGCTCCGGAAAGGATCAGGAATCCGACGATGACGACGAAGATGCGGAACACGATGCGCAGGATCATCGGTCCCCACATCGACATGGCCATGCCCGCGATCAGGTTGTCCGCGTAAACGGGGACGCGCACCTTGTCGGGGATGATCATGGTCGCCAGCAGCGTCCCGATGCCGGTGAAGACAAAGCTGTAAATCGCGATGACGATGGCTGCGCGCTTCAGGTTCTTCAGCTTGGGGTGCTGGATCTCCCGGTTCACCTGGGCCAGCGTTTCTTCGCCGCTCATGGCCAGCACCGAGTGCCCGAAGGCCATCAGGATGCCGAAAAGACCGAGTGTCGTCGCCAGCTTTGAGCCGCGCAGGAAACCGAGCGCGTCATTAGAGAAATGCAGGTTCGCCGGTACCGGCAGCGGGGGCAGGTGCGCATGGATGTGCCACGCGGTGACGAATCCCCAGCCCAGCAGCAGCACCACCATCACCGTGGTCACCTGCATCACGGCCAGGGCCTTGTCGGTCGACTCCTCGATGCCCTTGATGTTCAGCCACCAATAGTAGATGGTCATAACCGCGGCAAACACCGCAGCCGTCCCGTTCATAGGGAAATGAATCGCGGAGTGAGCGCCGGCCATCAGCCAACCAGGCAGCCATGCGTGCTGGGCGCCCACGTTCAGCAGCTCGTTCAGCAGGCCCGTGATGTACTGGCCGGCAGAAACGCCGGAAATCGGCCCCGTGAGGATGTAGTCGAACATCAGCGCCGACACGCTGATCTTGGCGAAGTTGCCGCCCAGCGCCTCTTTCACCACGCGGTAAACGCCTCCGCGGGTGAACATGGAACAGCTCTCCACGTAGACCGAGCGCACCGCAAACGAGAACAGCATCACGCCCAGGATGAACCAGCACGCGGACTTGCCGACAGCCTGCTCGGCGATGCCGCCGGCGTAGAACGCCGACGATCCCAGGTCGTTGAGCACCACCGCGGCCGCCCGCCAGAACGAGATGAAGGTGAGCATGACCGACGAAGCGACGACCAGCTTCACTCGGTCGGGGTTCGGCGCGTATCGCGTTGTACCGGAGGCCATGGAAGGTGAACGAGGTCGCGGGCTGCGGCGGAACGCAACGCATTGGCTTTACCGGCGCGCCCAGCGCTGAGTGTATGTTGCCCGCGAACGTCAGTCAATTGGCAGCACCACGGCGACGGGCTCTCGTCGCACAAAACCGGGCTGATACACTCATGCCGGGAGCACCAGGCCCATGCCGGAACCGCTCGTCTTCGAAACTCTTACCGCCGTCCTTGGCACTCCCGTCACCAGCATGCGCGGCTGGCTGCGCGGGAAACTGCGCGACGTGGCGGTGGGCACCGGCGCCGAAGCAGGCCGCGTGGCCGGCCTGGTACTGAAGACGCGCAAGGGCCTGGAGCTGGTCGCCTCAAAAGACGTGCGCTGGACGCCGAGCGGCGCCCTCGAACTGCGCCCTGATGCTGTGCTGAACCCGCTTCGGGGCGACGAAAACTTCATCTTTTTGCGCCAGGACCTGCTCGACCGCCAGATCATCGACGTCCACGGCCGTAAAGTCGTCCGCGTCAACGATGTGAACCTGCGCTGGATGCAGGCCAATGGCTCCGGCGAACAGCTCTGCGTTACTGAGGTCGAGGTCGGTCTGCGCGGAGCACTGCGCAGGCTGCTCACCGGCACGCTGCCCCGCCGGACGCTGGAGAATCTCGTCACCCGGGTTCCGGCTCGCGTGATTCCCTGGAACTTCGTCGATATGGTCGAGGCGGACCCCGCGCGCCGGGTCAAGCTCAAGATCGAGCATGAGCGGCTGGCGCAGCTTCACCCGTCGGACATTGCCGACATCCTCGAAGACCTGGCTCCCGCCGAGCGCGAAGCTGTCCTGCGCACCCTCGATGAGGAGGTCGCGGCGGACACGCTTGAGGAAATCGAGCCGAAAATGCAGAAGTCGCTGGTTCAGGCGCTCGATTCCGAAACCGCCGCGGGCATCGTGGAGGAAATGGATCCCTCCGCTGCCGCCGATCTGCTCGCCGAGCTGCCCGAGGCCCGCACGGAAGCCATTCTGCGGGAGATGGACCCCGAGGAGCGCCGCGAAGTTCGCGAGCTGCTCGAGTTCCGCGAGGATTCAGCCGCCGGCCGCATGACCACCGAGTACGTCGCGGTCCCGCGCAACGCCACCGTCGCCGACGGCATTCGCGCGTTGCGCGCTTTCGAGGGCGACCCCGAAACCATCACCGAGATTTATTTGATCGACGAGAAGGAGGTCCTCTGCGGCGTGATTCCCCTGGCGCGTCTGATTCTTGCGCGTCCCGAAACCCGCCTCGAGGTGCTCACCGACCCGCGTTTTATCATCTGCCGCGCCGATCAGCACGAGGACGAAGTCGCAGAGCTTTTCGACAAATACAATCTGCGCGCCCTGCCGGTGATCGACAGCCGCGACCGCCTGGTCGGCGTGGTAGAAGCCGACCACGTTATCGGGTTCCTGCGCGAGCGGGAGTAAGCAGCGGCGCCCCGATTGCGCGAAGCGCCTCCGTCTGGACGGCCAGTCCTAGACCCCGATCACCGCGCACAGCTCCTTCACGGCCGCTGCGCTCTTCTTCAGCGCCGCGTCCTCCTCGGCGGTTAGCTTGATCTCGACGATCTGCTCGATCCCGCGCGATCCCAGCTTGCAGGGGACCCCGATGTAGTATCCGCTGATGCCGTATTCGCCATCGAGGTACGCCGCGCAGGGCAGAATCTTCTTCTTGTCCTTCAGGATGGCCTCGACCATCTCCACGGTCGCGGCTGAAGGAGCGTAATAGGCGCTGCCCGTCTTCAGGTGCTTCACGATCTCTGCGCCGCCGTCGCGCGTGCGCTGCACCATCGCCTCCAATCGGTCTTTCGGGATCAGCTCGGTGATCGGGATTCCCGCCACCGACGAGTAGCGTGGGAGGGGCACCATCGTGTCGCCATGTCCGCCGAGCACGAAAGCGGTCACGTTTTCGACAGAAACCTTCAGCTCCTCCGCGATAAACGTGCGAAAACGTGCCGAATCGAGCACGCCGGCCATGCCGATCACGCGCTCGCGATTGAATTTCGCCTGGCGAAAGGCCGCCTGCGCCATGGCGTCCAGCGGATTCGACACAATGATCAGGATGCAGTTGGGCGAATTGGCCGTGACCTTGCCCACCACGTCCGACATGATCTTGTAATTCGTCTGCAGCAGGTCGTCGCGGCTCATGCCCGGCTTGCGCGGAATGCCGGCCGTGATCACCACGATGTCGGAGTTCGCAGTATCCGCGTAATCGTTCGTGCCGACAACGTGGCAGTCCGTCTTCGCGATGGGCATCGCCTCCAGCAAATCCAGGCCTTTGCCCTGCGGGATGCCCTCGACTACGTCGATCAGTACCACGTCCGCCAGTTCCTTCGACGCGATCCAGTGCGCCGCCGTGGCTCCCACATTTCCTGCTCCAACGATTGTTACTTTCTTACGCATAACTCTCCTCATTCAAATCTCAGGGTTTTGCATTTGCGGCAAAGCCGCGTCTGCCTGGACAGCCAGTCCCGGCGAGTCCCTACATGTTTTCGGTCATTCTCTTTGCAAACTCGCTGGTGCTCACCTTGGTCGCACCCGGCATCTGGCGCTCGAAGTCGTAGGTCACGAATTTCTGCTGGATGGTCTTCTCCATCGAGGTTTCGATCAGCCGCGCGGCTTCCTGCCAGCCCAGGAAATCGAACATCATCACGCCCGAAAGCATTACGGAGCCGGGATTGATCACGTCCTTGTCGGCATACTTTGGCGCCGTGCCATGAGTGGCTTCAAACACGGCGTAGCCATCGCCGATGTTCGCGCCGGGCGCAATCCCCAGGCCGCCCACCTGAGCGGCGCAGGCGTCGGAAATGTAATCGCCGTTCAGATTGGGGCAGGCCAGGATGCTGTATTCCGCGGGCCGGATGATCACTTGCTGAAAGATCGAATCCGCAATGCGGTCGTTGATCAGCACCTTCTGCTTCCATTTGCCGCCGCCATGTGACTTGCCGATCGAATCCAGCACGCCTTTCACTTCCGCGTGCAACTCTTTGCGGAAATCGTCGCTCGCGAACTCAACTCCCGGCTCGATCATCGCAGCGTTCTGCTCCACGCTCAGCCCCGGATTCGCCTCCAGGTTGCCGAGGATCCAGCTCTCGCGCTCCGTTACCACATGCTCGCGGAATTCTTGGACCGCGACTTCGTATCCCCACTCGCGGAAGGCGCCCTCAGTGAACTTCTGGATGTTTCCCTTGTGCACCAGAGTCACGGTCTTGCGTCCGGTAGCCAGCGCGTGGCGGATCGCAAACCGCACCAGCCGCTTGGTGCCAGTGATCGAGATTGGCTTAATACCGACGCCCGAATCTTCACGAACTTTCTTCTTGCCTCCCTTCAGCATCTCGTCGTTCAGGAAGCTGATGAGCCTCTTCGCCTCGGCCGTTCCCTCCTTGAACTCGATGCCCGCGTACACATCCTCGGTGTTCTCGCGGAAAATTACCACGTCCAGCTTCTCCGGATGCTTTACCGGGCTGGGCACGCCCTGGTAATACTTCACCGGCCGCACGCACGCATACAAATCCATGATCTGGCGCAGCGCCACGTTGAGGGAGCGGATGCCGCCGCCCACCGGCGTGGTCAGCGGCCCCTTGATGGAGACGCGCAGGTCCGTCGCGGCTTTCACCGAGTCCTCGGGCAGCCAGGTTTTGAACTGGCGGAACGCCTTCTCGCCGGCGTAAATCTCAAACCACTTCACCGCACGCTCGCCGCCGTATGCCTTCTGGACGGCCGCGTCGAAGACCTGCTGCGAAGCGCGCCAGATGTCGCGGCCGGTGCCGTCGCCTTCGATGAAAGGAATAATCGGATGATTCGGAACCTGGTATTTTCCGTTCGCGTACTGGATCGCCTCGCCGTCTTTGGGCAAGGCCAATCCGTTATAGCTGCTCTGCATGTGTGTGGATTTCCTCAGTGGATTCGGTCAAATCTCAAGCTATCACCCGGCCAGGAAAGCTGGCAACGAACCTGGGTCATTGCAAGGCGCATTGCGCACCGGCGGTAACACGCAAGTTATGTGAGCGCCGCCGGACGAAGCCCTCCCACAGGAAAAACGATCGCCCTCGAACTGCTGCCCTGAAGCGCCATCTTACGGCGTATGCTGGTTTGTGGCCCGCAGTCGAATTCCCCTCGCCCTCCTGGCCTTCACCGCCCTCGCGCTCAGCGTCGTTCCCGCCTGCGCGCAGTATGCCGCCGATCGTCCTGTCGGAGCCACGGCCCAGCAGCCGCCCGCGTGGCAGGCGCACGCCGGCATCGATCAGAATCTCGGCCGGCCGCTGCCGCTCAACGACACATTCACGGACGACACCGGCCGCCAGGTGAAGCTGGGCGATTTTTTCCATGACAATCGCCCCGTCATGCTTGAGCTGATGTACTACAACTGCAAGCTGCTGTGCCCACAGGTGCTGCACGGCATGGCGGTGGCGCTGCGTGAGAGCGGCTTTAAGCTCGGCAACCAGTACGACGTGGTCGTGGCCAGCATCGATCCCACCGACACCACCGCATCCGCGGCCATGGACAAGCAGCATTTCCTCTCCATGCTCGACGCGCCGGCCTCCGCGGCCGGCTCCGCACATTTCCTCACCGGCCCGCAGTCGTCGATCACCGATCTCGCCCAGGCCACGGGCTTCCATTACGTCCGCGTGCCCGGCCCCGACGGAAAGATGGACCAGTTCGCGCACTCCAGCGTCATCATGATTGCCACGCCCGACGGCCGCATGTCGAAGTACCTCTTCGGCGTCGATTTTCAGTCGCGCGACGTGCGCCTCGCTCTCATCCAGGCCAGCACCCGCCACATCGGCACCCTCAGCGACCTCATCCTTTTGTATTGCTGCAATTATTCGCCGAGCCAGGGCCGCTACACGGTCGCCATTTTGCGCATTCTCGGGCTGGCAGGAGTCGGTTCCGTTTTCGCCGTCATCCTCATGCTGTGGCTGCTCTCGCGGAAACCCAGGGGCGCAACCGTCGGAGCCTGAGCAAACCTGAAGCCACGCATCACCGCTCCCGCTCATCCCACCCCAAAAAGGGAGAGTTCAGGCGATGCGAGCAGTGGTCCTCTACGAATACGGCGACATCAACAAACTGCAGATTGAAAGCAACCAGCAGGAGCCGCCCTTTGGTCCAAAGGAAGTGCGGGTCCGGGTGCGCGCCACCAGTATCGAGCGCGCCGTGAAGGTGCAGCGCAATCAAACCCTGCTCGTCACCGGTGCCGCTGGAGGCGTCGGCCGCACCGCCGTCCATCTCGCTCTCAAACACGGCGCGTACGTGATCGCCGGCGTCCGCTCCAGCCAGCGCGAGGAAGCGCAGAAGCTGGGAGCCGCGCGCGTCGTCGCCCTCGACGACGAGAAGGAGGTCGCATCGCTCCGCGATCTCGATGCCATCGCCGACACCGTGGCAGGCGATACGATCGGCCGCCTGCTCGGCGCGCTCAAGCCCGGCGGCGTGCTCGGCTCGGTTCTGGGAGCGCCGGAAGCAGCACAGGGGAAAAACATCCGCGTCCAAGCGATGATGGCTCAGCCCGATGCGTCTCGTCTCTACGAGCTGGCCGACGAAGTTGCACGCGGCGGGTTTTCCATCCCCATCGCCTGCACCTTCAGTCTGGAGGACGCGCGCAAGGCGCAGGATCTGGCCGAGCATCATCACCCTGGGGGAAAAGTCCTGCTGGTCGCGTGAGTCACCGCTGCGCAGCGGCTGCTTCGCTCATCTCCGGCTGCGCCGCGGTCGCGCCGCGCACTATCATCGCCGCCACATACGCCGCGCCGAATCCGTTGTCGATGTTCACCACGCATACGTTTGGCGAGCACGAATTCAGCATCCCCAGCAGCGCCGCCACGCCCGCAAAGGCTGCACCGTAGCCGACGCTCGTTGGCACCCCAATCACGGGCGCAGCCACCATGCCACCGACCACGCTGGGCAGCGCGCCTTCCATGCCCGCGCAGACGATCACGGCTCGTGCCTGATTCAGCGCTTCGCGCTCCGCCAATATCCGGTGCAGCCCCGCCACGCCCACGTCCTGGATACGGGCCACACGCAGGCCCAGATACTCCGCCGTCACCGCGGCTTCTTCGGCCACCGGCAAATCGCTCGTGCCCGCGCAAACCACGGCCACCGGCCCGGAGTCTTCGCGCGTTGCAGGCTTCCGCAGCCCGATGATCCGCGCCATCTCGTGCCAGTCCGCTTCCGGAACGCGCTCCTGCACAGCCGCATAGGCCTCAGCGCTGCCCCGCGTTGCCAGCACGCTGCCGCCCGCAGCGGCCATCCGCGCGAAAATCTCCGCCACCTGCTCCGGAGTCTTCCCTGTCGCGTAAATCACCTCGGGCAATCCCAGCCGCAGCGTGCGATGATGATCGATGCGCGCGAATCCCGCATCCTCATATGGCAGCCGGGCCAGCTCACGCAGCGCTGCCGACGGCGTGATCTCGCCCGCCTGCACGCGCTCGAGCAATTCCAGAATGGTCTCGCGGGTCATGCCTTTGCCTTCTCCGTCTCAGCCCAGGCGGCCAGAGCTGCTTCCATAGCCGCGCGCAGCGGAACATCGTGTTCCCGCGCTGCTCGCCGGCAATCCTCATACTCCGGCATCGCGTTCAGGATTTCCCCGGCAGCCGACGCGATCTTGACGCGGATTTTTCCGAATTGCGTGTCCACTGTGACAAACTCGCGCTCCAGGATCGCTCGTTCTTCCTCGCGCCGTCGAATCCCCAGCGTCGTCGTCTCGCGAAACAGCAGCCGCGTCAGCGCGCTTTCCTGCTCCGGACGGCACAGCACCGTCAGCAGCGTCCCCAGCCGTCCCTTTTTCATCGTCACCGGAGCCGCCATCGCATCCAGAGCGCCCTGCTGTATCGCCAGTTCCATGGCGTGCGCCAACACCTGGGGCGTCGCATCGTCCAGCGCGCACTCCAGCGCCACCACGCGGTCTCCCGAAAACTCGCGCTGCGCGGCGCGCGGTTCCGGTGCGGTGCCAATCGAAATCCTCAGCACATTAGCGAAGCCTTTCGGATCGCGACTCCCTGCGCCATAGCCAATGGCGCTCGCCACCAGCGGCGTCTCCGCTTCGAAGCGGCAATTCAATGCCCGGAGCATCGCCGCCCCGGTCGGCGTGGTCAGTTCCATCGCCGGACCCGATGCGTACGTTGGCAATCCCTTGAGCAACTCGGCGGTCGCCGGAGCCGGAACCGGCATGCGCCCATGGGCGCACTGCACGAAGCCACTGCCTACATTGACCGCCGAGCAGCGCCACTCGGTCACGCCCAGCGAATCGGCGCCTACCGCCGCGCATACGATGTCCGTGATCGTGTCCACCGCGCCCACTTCGTGAAAATGCACTTGCTCTGCGGGAATCCCGTGCATCTTCGCCTCAGCTTCCGCCAGCAGCGCAAAGGCCCTCTGCGCGATCGCCTTCGCGCCTTCAGGAATCGCCGCACCGGCAATCAGCGCGCGGATCTCCGGCCACTTCCGGCCGTGCACATGCTCGTGCTTGTGTTCGGACTCGTGCCCATGCGACTGTTCGTGCTCGTGAGAATGGGTGTGTTCGTGTTCTTCGCCGTGAACGTGCCCGGCCGCCGCGGTTTCCGCCGGATGTCCCTCGACCAGCACGTCCACCTTGGTCGCGCGAATCCCGCTGCGGTCCACGCTCCGAACCTGCAGATGTGCGCCGATGCCCAGCGATGCTGCAGCATCCTGCAGCAATCCCGCCGGCACGCCCGCATCGATCAGCGCACCCAGCAGCATGTCCCCGGAAATTCCGGCAAAGCACTCAATCTCCGCAACGCTCATATCAGGAATGCCGCTTTTCCGCCAGCATCTCCGCCGGCAGCAATTCGTTCATCGACCCCGAACGGTACCCGTCGCAGTCCACCGCGACATACGGAAAACCCGCCGCCCGCACCGCGGCCGCCATGCGCGCAAACATCTCCGGCCGCAGCGCCGCGGCCATCTCCTCCTCGGCAATCTCGATCCGCGCCACGCTGCCGTGGTGCCGTACGCGAAAACGCCGCAAACCCAGCGTCCGCAGAGCCTCTTCCGCGTCTTCCACCTGCTTCAGCGCCTCCGGCGTCACCCTCCGCCCGTATTCGATGCGCGACGACAAACACGCAGACGCAGGTTTGTCCCACACCCGCAGTCCCGCGGCGTGAGCCAGAGCCCGAATGTCCACCTTGGTCAGCCCCGCATCCGCCAGCGGAGCCACCACGCGATGATCTCTGGCCGCCCGCTGACCGGGTCGAAAATCCCTGCCGTCATCCACATTCAGCCCATATGCGACTGCCGTAAAACCCCGCCGCTCGCGCTCCGCTTCCAGCACCGCGAACAGTTCGTCCTTGCAGTGGAAGCAGCGGTCCGATTCGTTTTTCGCGTAGTCCTCGTGCTCCAGCTCCTTCGTCTCCACTACCAGCAGGGGAATCCCATGCTCCCCGGCAAACGCCACGGCGTCGCGATAATGGCTGCGTGCCAGCGAGGCCGAATCCGCCAGCGCGGCGAGCATGCCCTCGCCCAGGACGCGATGCGCTACCCATGCCAGCCAGGCCGAATCGACGCCGCCGGAGTAGGCCACGATCACGCTGCCCAGCCCGCGCAGCCGTTCCTCCAGCGACCTCTGTTTGTCGTCCGTGGTCAATTTACCCATCCAGCCTGCCCCAATCCTACCCCCCGAATCCATACCATTGGAAATTTGCATGCATCTGAGGAGATGTCCGTTACGCGGAACAAATCTGGGAAGATAGAGAAGCGACGATGACAACCGGTTCCCAGGTGGGCGCAGTCCTCACACCCGAAGAGCGGCTGGCCAGGCGCAAACTGATCCTGCGCGACGCCATCTCTCTTCTCACCCTTTTTCTCATCACCGCTGTCCTGTTTGTCCTCACCTTTCTCCTGCACCGCTCCTTCACCGATCACGAGGAAGTGCTGGGCCTGCGCTGGAAGGCGCGGGGCGAGGCTGCTCTGCGCGCAGGCGATCCCAGAGCCGCCATCAACTCGCTGCGCTCCGCGCTCGCCTACCTGCCGACGCGCGATACCGAAATTGAGCTGGCCACCGCGCTTGCTGAAGCCGGACGCACCACCGAGGCGACCGCCTACTTTAACACTCTTCGCGAAACGGCCCCGGGCGACGCCATGATCAACCTGCAGCTCGCCCGGCTTGCCGCAAAGCAGGGCGATGAAGCGCTCGCGATCCTGCGCTATCAGGCGGCGCTGGACGGTACCTGGCAGGGCAACGGCTTCGATCGCCGCCGCCAGGTTCGCCTCGAAATGGCCGGCTATCTGATCTCCCGGCGTCGCTTCGGCGAGGCGCGCACGCAGTTGCTGATCGCCAGCAGCAATGCCCCCGACGATCCAGCGATCAAACTGCAGATCGCCGGGATGCTGGAACAGGCCGACGATCTTCCCGACGCCCTGAACATCTACCGCTCGTTGGCGGGGCACCGGCCTGCGCCCATCGACGCGCTCGCCGGAGCGGGCCGGGCCGCCTTCAGTCTTGGCATGTACCGGGTGGCTGCGGATTATCTCGGGCGGGAGCTTGGGCGCGCGGAGAGCAGTTCGTTATCCGCCGCACAGCTCCAGGCGGGCCGCCAGATGTTGGCAGCCTCGCAGCGGATTCTCGATCTCTATCCCGCGTTCGATCTGCCTCCGCGCGTCCGCGCCGCGCGCGTTCTGGCCGCAAAAAGCACCGCACGCGCGCGCCTCACCGATTGCGCCGGCGCCACTGCCGCAGCGCCCGCGCGGCTCGCATCCATTGTGACCCGCTGGGCGCAGCTACCCACGCGCCTTGCCATCGACCAGCTGGAACAGCAGCCGGATCTCGAGCAGTCCATCATGCAGCTTGTCTACGATACCGAAACCGTCACCGCCCAGGTCTGCGGCGCGCCCACGGGAGACGACGCTCTCCTGCTGCGCATCGCCCACAATCCGGGCGCAGTAGAACAGGATTAAATGTCCGAACCCACGGCCGATCCCACAGCACCGCGTTCCACACTGGCCTCGACCATCGAGCAGATCGCGCCCACGCGCGACGAGCGCCTTTTCCTGGTGCTCTCCATCTTCATCGGCGTCCTCTCCGGCCTGCTGGTGGTCGCCTTCCGCATCGCCATTGAGTGGATCCAGATCCTCACGCTGGGGTCAGCACCCCACCCCGGCCAGTATCGCCTCATCTTCGTTCCCGCCATTGCCGGCCTCGTAGTTGCCGGGCTGGTTATCTGGTTTTTCCCCGCAGCACGAGGCAGCGGAGTTAACCAGACCAAAGCCGCTTTATATGTCTACGACGGTTACATTTCCATCCGGACCGTCTTCGGAAAATTCGTCACCGCGGCGCTGGCCATCGGCGGCGGCCATTCACTCGGTCCCGAGGACCCATCGCTCCAGATCGGCGCCGGGGTCGCTTCCATCATCGCGCGCAACCTGCACATGTCCCGCCGCCGCCTGCGCATGTTTGCGCCCATCGGCGCGGCTGCCGGACTCGCCGCCGCCTTCAACGCCCCCATATCCGCCATCCTCTTCGTCATCGAGGAGGTCATCGGCAGCTGGAGTGCCGCCGTCCTCGGTTCCCTCGTTCTCGCCGCTATCTCCAGCGTGGTCGTGGTCCGCGGCTTTCTCGGCGCGGAGCCTATGTTCCGCATCCCCTCCATCGAGCTCAGGGACCCCCGCGAGCTGCTGGCGTACGCCGTGCTGGGCGTCATCGGGGGCTTCATCGCGCCGCTCTTTTCGAAGATTCTCGGCTACCTGCGCCCGCGCCTGCGCGCTTTGCCCCGCAGAACCCAGTACATTCAGCCAGCCATTGCCGGCCTGATGGTGGGGGCCATCGGCTACTTCGGCTTCCCGCAGGTGATGGGCGTCGGCTACAGCGTGATCGACCAGGCCATGCACGGGCAATTCATCTGGCAGGTTCTGGTTGCGCTCACCCTGCTCAAGCTGCTCGCGACCACTCTCTCGTTTTCGAGTGGAACGCCGGGCGGCATGTTCGCTCCCACATTATTTATCGGCGC
>JASIAO010000525.1 GCA_030041955.1 Acidobacteriaceae bacterium
GGGGACGCGCGCGCATTTCGATCACCTATAAGAATGGCGCTCTGCAGACCATCAGCTACTTCGTGATCAAACCCGAGCAGCAGGCGGTTGCCGACCTCGGACACTTCCTTACTACGCAGCAATGGTTTGACGAACCGAACGATCCCTTCCATCGCAGTCCTTCCGTCATTACCTACGATCGCCAGGCCAACAAGCAGGTAACTCAGGAGGGCCGCGTATGGATCGCCGGCCTCAGCGACGAAGCGGGAGCCGGCTCATGGCTGGCCGCTGCGATGAAAGAGTTCGGGCAACCCAACAAGCAGGAAATCGACAAATACGAACAGTTCGTCGACCACGTGCTGTGGGGAGGAATTCAATACAGCGACGGGCCGCGCCAATATGGGGTCCGCAAGAGCCTCTTCTATTACCAACCCGATCAGTTCCCGCCGGATTTCTACAACAGTCAGTACTACTGGAAATCCTGGACGAGTTGGAACAAAGAACAATCGGAGGCAGTCGATCGCTCGTTCAACTATCCACACGTGGCCGCAGCCTACTGGGTGCTCTACCGTCTTGCTCGGGATCATCAGGGTCTGGTCACGAATCATCCCTGGCAGTGGTATCTGAACCATGCGTACCAGACCACGATGGCAATGATGAAGTTTGCCCCGTATTACACGCAATTCGGGCAGATGGAAGGCGACGTATTCGTCTCTATTCTTGAGGACCTGCAGCGCGAGGGTATGACTGTGGAGGCCAGCACCCTCGAGGCCGCCATGCGCAAACGCGCCGGACGCTGGAATCAGGAACCGTATCCGTTCGGCAGCGAAATGCCGTGGGATTCCACGGGCCAGGAAGAGGTTTACGCATGGACAAAGTACTTCGGCTTCGACCAGAAAGCCCAGGTTACGCTCGACGCCATCCTTGGTTATGATCCTTCTATTCCCTCGTGGGGTTACAACGGAAGCGCGCGACGCTACTGGGATTTCCTCTTCGGTGGCAAAGTCGCTCGTCTTGAGCGTCAGCTCCACCATTATGGTTCCGGCATCAACGCCATCCCGCTGTTGGCGGCCTACCGCGAACGCCCCGACGATCTCTATCTGCTACGCGTGGGGTACGGAGGCACTATGGGTTCGCTAACCAATATTGATCAGCAGGGTTTTGCCTCGGCAGCATTCCATGCATTTCCTGACATGCTGACCTTCGATCCTTATTCAGGGGACTACGGTCCCAATTTCTTCGGTCATGCCTTCGATACTGCGACTTATGTCACACACAGTTCCGATTTTGGCTGGCTTGTCTTCGGCGGCAATCTAACCGAAGACGCGCAGACCATCAGTGTCAGTCCGCTCGACTCGTTCCGTATGAGGATCTATCTTGCCCCCTACGGTCTGTGGCTCACGCTCGACGCCGGCAAGCTCCGCGAGGTCAATTTCGATCCTCGCTCGCAGACTGTTCATCTTGTTCTTGATCCTTCAACCCAGTTCACGCAGCAGGCGCTGCTGCGTGTCGCGCAGCCGGCCACGATCCCCGGCGTCGGTCATTTCCAGCCGGAAAAGCGGTACAGCATGGTCCGCGGCGCATACGCTGTTCCGCTGGGCTCCGCCGCCACCGATATCGTCTTGAAAGCAGGTAACAACCGCTCAAACCAGCGGTGACGGCTATCGCACGGCCGCACGCTTCAGTCCAACAGGAGGAAACCACAGGAGACACCGCATGAGTCGCCATCGATCCCTTTCCCGCAGACATTTCGTCACATCCGCTGCTGCCGCTGGAGGGCTCCTGATGCTTCCGCGGTCCATGCACGCGCAGACCGCTGTAGACGACATCCCGGTTACCGCCAACCACACCGGATACGAGAAAGTCCTGTGGACCTGGCAGAACTTTCCTATGACGCAGGTCCGCATGCGCGACGGCCTGCTGAAGAATGCGCTGCAAATCAACAGCGACTATCTTTTCCTCGTGCCCAATGATCGCCTGGCGCACATGTTCCGCGTAACCGCCGGCCTGCCTTCTGCAGCCGAGCCTCTGGGTGGATGGGAAGCGCCGGACTGCGAGCTGCGCGGTCACTTCGCGGGAGGGCATTACCTTTCGGCCTGCGCGCTTCTGTACGCCTCAAGTGGCGATGAGAAGATTAAGCAGAAAGGCGATGATCTCGTCGCCGATCTGGCGAAATGTCAGCAATCCGACGGCTATCTTGGCGCCTATCCCGCCACCTTCTACGACCGTCTTCGCAATTTTCAGAAAGTTTGGGCGCCCTTTTACACGTACCACAAGATCATGGCCGGGCACCTCGACATGTATGTCCATGCGAGTAATCAACAGGCCCTGCAGACCTGCAAAGGCATGGCCGACTGGGCGATCAACTATACCAAAGACATTCCCGACGATCAGTGGCAACGCATGTTGCTGGTGGAGCAGGGTGGCATGGCCGAAGTCTCGTTCAACCTCTACGCGGTGACCGGCGAGGACAAATACCGCCAGCTAGGCTTCCGTTTTTATCACCACAAGATGCTCGATCCACTGGCGGCAGACGTCGACGACCTCAACCACAACCACACAAATACTAATATCCCGAAGATCATCGGGGCTGCGCGCGGCTACGAGGTCGCAGGCGACCAGCAGTACCGGCAGATCGCCGAGAACTTCTATAACATCGTTACGCAACATCATATTTACTGCACCGGAGGCACCAGCAATGGCGAATTCTGGCACGCGCCCGATGCCATCGCCTCGCAGCTGGGGCCGGCCGCCGAAGAGTGCTGCTGCAGTTACAACATGATGAAGCTGGCCCGCCATATTTACGGCTGGACCGGCGACCCGCGCATCTTCGATTACTACGAGCGGCTCATGTACAACGTGCGCATCGGCACGCAGGATCCGAAAGGCATGCTGATGTATTACGTCTCGCTGAAGCCCGGATACTGGAAGACCTTCGGTACACCGTTCGACTCTTTCTGGTGCTGCACTGGTACTGGCGTGGAAGAGTATTCCAAGGTCAACGACTCGATTTACTTCCACGACGACCGCAATCTCTATGTCAATCTCTTTGCCGGCTCCGAACTAAGCTGGCCCGAGAAGGGCATCACGGTGATTCAGGAGACAAATTTCCCCCTCGAAGAAATCACGACGCTGACGATCAAGACGAGTCATCCGACCCGGCTTGGCCTACGGGTTCGCGTTCCATACTGGGCGACGAAAGGCGTCTCCTTCCGCATCAACGGCAGGAAGCATCGCGTCCACGCCGATCCCGTGACGTACGCTGTCATCGAGCGCACCTGGAAAGACGGCGACAAAGTGGAGGTCACGATGCCAATGTCGCTGCACGTCTCCGTCGCGCCCGACGATCCAACCGTTCAGGCGGTGATGTACGGCCCGCTGGTGCTCGCCGCGGAGATGGGCCGCGAGGGACTCAGCGAGGACCGAATATACGGGCCGAATGGACCGTGGGACGACCGTCATAACTACCCGATGCCTGCGCTCGTTGCATCTTCCGGACAGGCCAGCGATGTTGTGAGGCGCGTGCCCGGCGACGAACTGCGCTTCGAGACAACCGGGCAATCCTCGGCCATGCAACTGAAACCGATGTATCAGGTCATGGAACAGCGCTACACGGTTTACTGGAAGACCACTCGGGCCTGAATTTCGGAGGCAGAAACATGGCACGGGCGCACTGGAAGCTGGGAATATCTCGCATCCACGTAGTTCTGGCCGTCATTGCGATCTGCGCTTTGCCCGGCAGGGCGCAGTACGACGGGGGCCTGGGCCATTCCATCGGCTCTGTGACGGTCCGCGGCAAGCTGATCGTCCTCACCCTGAATCCGGACGCGCTCGGCCAGGCCAACCTGTTCAATCTGGCGCATCACACGCTGCGGTTCACGCCTGATGGCGCAGGTTATCGTGTCGAAAATGTTCCTTTCGTCTGGGACTCCGACTTCGGCGCTCCGCTGAGCGGGCCGCAGGTGGATCTGAAGAAATTTGCCTTCTCGTTTTCCGGCCATGACTGGAATTCGTTCTCCGTGGGGGTGACCGGCTCGATCGTCTTCGGAGAGACCGCAGCTCCCGCGGACGAGCGGGAACGCCGCGGCGTGCATGTTGGCCGCGATGGTGGGCTTTCCGTCGAGCGCTTTGCGGAATTGCGGGAGGCCGGTCCCGAGTTCGTCAACACCGTGCCGGCGATCAGCGTCTTCTTCAAACCGCGCATGTCCGGCACCCGCTACTTCAAAGAGTTGGACGACCGCGCCGTCGTGACCTGGAGCTTGACCGAACCATACGCCGGCATCCAGGACTGGATGTGGACGCCCACGGTGAACAAATTCCAGGCGGTATTGCACAAGGATGGAACCATCGATCTCTCTTATGACGATGTTGCTGCCCGCGACGCCGTGGTCGGCATCTATCCGCTTGTTTCCGGAGGCGCCGTGACGGACATCGCAGCGTTCAACGTTGCCGGAAATCCGTCGGCCGCTGCCAACCTCGACATCCGGCGCATTCGCCTCAGCGCCGTCGATGGGCTGTACATGCGCGTTGCTCTGGAGGCTCGCGGGCCGATGCTCGCAGGAACGGATCCCGGGATTGCCGGTATTGCTTACCGCATCTGCCTGAGCAGGACAGCGCCGCAGGGCCCGTGCACAGAGGACACGCACGCTGACGCCGTGTGGACGGTGCGCGGCTTCGGCGCGTTCCACTATGGCGATTTCAGTATGGGCCCGCATTACGGAACCTTCGGTACGGGCCTTTCGCCGAAAGTCAGCGTCGACGGCAATGTGCTTTCGTTCGAGGGAACGCTGCCCGAAGGATATACGCCAGGCGACCGGATCTACATCAGCGCGACGGTTCAGGGGTCAGAAGATCAGGCTGCTAATGCTGTCAGCGTGCCCGCACATTCGTTCACGCTGGCTGGAGTAGCGAGCCCGGAAGTGCACTTCTCCTCTCTGACGCGAAAGGATGGCCCCTTCCCGGTCGTCTTCGAAACATTCCACTACCTGCGGCCGACTCGAGCGCAGGATCTTTCGTGTTCGGTGATCAAGGCACTCGGCGATAAGTTCGACATGCTGGCGTATTACTCTGACTTCCGCATCGATAATCCGGAAGCGGGGACCTCCAGCGACGGCCCGTTAGGCGGCGGTCCGGACGGCGGCAAGGTCACGGGCATCGGTGCGCCGCAGGGCAATCTCGCGGATTACTGCACCAAAGGGCGGTTCCAGTGGGAGTTCATCCAGCCGGTCTATGTCGGCGCGAACCAGATGCAGGAGTATCCGCCGGCAGGTCTGACCGGCAATGACCCGCACAATATCGCCTTCTACATGCATCAACTGGAAGAGCGCACCTTCAACGGAAAGATTCCGCCATACGACTACGCGATGTCGCAGATCGGCCACGAAATGGGCCATCGCTGGGCTGCTTTCGTCACGGCGAAGGTGAACGGCGAGACGATCCAGCTGGGTCCGGTCCACTGGGCAATGGGACTGCAGGCCCGGGCGCCGTTTCCGTACCAGCGGCCGACCGAAGCGTCGATTATGGGCGGCGGTGTCTGGCAGGACAACTTCGACGGAACCTTTACCCAGCTCGACGATAACTATTATGTTCCGGCCACGGGTTACTCCTATCTCGACTTATACCTGATGGGGCTGATCGCCCCGTCAGAAGTTCCCGATTTCTTCATCCTAAGAAACCTTAAGCTGGTCGGACACGACTCGAACGGACACCCCATCTTCAAGGCCGATCGAACCAAAGTGACCATCCAGGATGTAATTGCCGCCGGGGGTCCCAGAGAGCCAGATGTAGACCATGCACAAAAGCACTTCAACACCGGCATGGTGCTGGTGGTTGAGCACGGCAAGACGCCCAGCCGGGAACTGGTCGATCGGGTTACCGGCATCAGCGAGCAGTGGGCGGACTTTTGGACGACCACGACCGGGCATCGTGCCACAATGACCACCAACCCGAATTGAAAGATACCCCCGCCCCCCTCCCCCCTGCCCCTTTTAGGGAAGCTCTGAGCAAGTGCCCTGTTTAAGGGGCAGAGGGTTGAACGGTATGGCGGGACATCTGAAGAGGACATCAGAACGTGGCTGGACGGGCTTGGGTCGTCCCGGACCCGCGATCGGAGCGGGTCCGGGGACACTACGCCCTGCTGAGGAGCAGCCGTTTGCGGTGCAGATACAGGTTGGCCAGCGCGAAGTTCACACACAGCCGCTGGTGGTTCTTCCTTAGCCCGCGGTATCGGGTCTTTTCGAACCCGAAGATACGCTTCACGATCCGGAACGGATGTTCCACCTTCGCCCTTACTCTGGCCTTTACGCGGTTCTTCGTCCTCTGTAACTGATCGACAAAGTCCTTATATCTGGTCCTGCGGCTGGTCATATCCTGGGCGTGCGGAGCAGCCTCACGAATCGCCGCTCTCTGTCCCTGATACCCGCCGTCGCCCCATACCTTCCGCTCCTCGCCGTGCAGTAAGTTCGGCAACATATGCGGGTCGGCCACTGAGGCCGCGGTCGTGCACACCGAATGCACAATACCGGTCCTGGAATCCACGCCGATGTGCGCCTTCATGCCGAAGTACCACTGGTTGCCCTTGCGCGTCTGGTGCATCTCCGGATCGCGCTCCCCCTTCGCGTTCTTCGTCGAGGAGGGCGCATGAATAATGGTCGCATCCACGATGGTTCCAGTGGAGATGCGAATGCCCCGGCTCTCCAGGTGCCGGTTTACCTCGTCCAGCATCGCTCCGCCCAGATCGTTCTCTTCCAGCAGATGACGGAACTTGCAGATGGTCGTCTCGTCCGGCGCCGGCGCACGCCCCAGATCGATGCCCGCGAACCGCCGCAGCCCCGGCGAATCGTACAGCGCTTCCTCGGCGGCCGGATCGCTCAGGTTGAACCACTGCTGCAGAAAATGAATCCGCAGCATGATGCCCAGGCCCATCGGCGGACGTCCGTTCTCGCCCTTCGGATAGTGGGGCCGAATCAGCGCTTCTAACTCGGGCCACGGCACCACCTTGTCCATCTCCTCCAGAAACTGCTCCCGCCGCGTCTTCTTCCCGTATCTCTCGAACCCGCCCTGCGCTGCCAGCGTCTGCTGTCTCACTCGCCCTTGCTCCTCCTCACCCAGGTTAACCGCCCGGGCTGTGGAGCGCAGAGTACTTCAGAGATTCCTTAGGGGTGCACCTGGCAACGGATCGCTGTCGAACTGGCCCTTCGCTGCAATCTGCGCCGCCTCTCGTGCAGCTGTCGCCTCCTTGAACTTGGCACGCGCCACTCCAACACTTTTCGTATTCAGCTGTTCCACGATTGCTTTAAAGCGGGTATCGAGCGCGTCCAGGGCCTGCGTGAGGCGGGCGTTCCTTGCCAAAACCTGCGCAGGTTCGGATAGCTTTTTTATGTCATCTTCAAGAGCCAGAAGCTGGGCATCGAAATCCTCGTTCCAATCAGCGTGCCGGTCAATCTCCTGCGTCGAGGGGTAACCCTTTACCGCGCCCATCGGGGCGAAGCGAGAGACGAATGCTTTATACCTCTGACTCTTCATTTCCGGCAGTGGAACGTTAATCTTGGAGCTGAGACCAATGATCTCGATGTCGAGCATTCCGGAGAGCGACCTGCAGGCGTCTCCCAGCACCGGAAGAATGTCCAGTCCCATGGGTAGAAACTCGATCTTGTTTTGCTTGTCCGCATATAGCGGAGCAGTGGTCGCGTCGAAGACTGAAATGTAAGCGAGCTCATCGGGTGACGCTATACCATCTTTCCATTGAATCGAGAGGTCACTCGTCCCCACTCTGTAGGTGACCGTTGCAGCTGCTGGCCCAAGCGATTTGGGGTTGTACACATTGCCGATTATTGATTGCTTTTCATCATGGCGAGAACGGCAGAGTTGCCTCAGAATCCGCCCGTAGCCTGATTTGCCGCTCCCGTTATATCCGTAAATGACCGTCAGCCCTTTTGCCGCAAAGGGCATGGTCTGATTGGGAGCAAGATTATTCGCATTTCTGACGTCTTTTATCGAAAGTAAGATCGTTGGAGCGTGCGAGCTGGTCGATCTTCCGGAGATGTGAGTCGCACTTAGAGGCGTGCAAGTTCCGCCTGCGCACAATTTTTCTGAGCTTTTGAGATTGGCCAATACATCGTTCAAGTCGTTCGGTGAGAGACTTGTTTGTTGGGCGATTCTGCGGATTAAGTCACGCATCCAAGATGGACAGGAGATCGAAAAATTCAGGATTTCTTGATTTACTGACATGGCAGGCTCCTCGAACCGCGATCTTCACCCGCGAGAAAATCGGCTCCATATCTACATTTGAGATACTCCCTTGACGGCTAATGATAAACGGGCATGTAATAAACGATCGCCCACCATCCCTGACCTTCGTAACCCCCACCCCCCCGATTTCCCTTGCACCCCAATCTCCGCCGCCCTAACCTTGAAATTGGAAAGCTCCGTCTCGCCCCTCGCGAACGGAGCTTTTCCTTTTTGCGGTGCCCCGCGTCCCGGCCCAGGCCTCACGGACGCGCTCGGCTATACCGTAAACCGTGAACCGTATTCCCTGTTGCTCAGTTCTTTGACAACCCTTCAGCTATCCTGCCCGTCGTCCTCGGCCCGTCCAACCCCCTGGAGGCCCGGACGACAGCCAGCCGAGTTGCCACTGATCACTGTTCACTGATCACTGATCGCCGTCCTCTGGTCCCATAACGGGAAACCGCAGACCCCTGAGGCGCCTGTCCCCCTGTTGTCAAGCTGGTCAACCCTGCTAACCCCTTTCAATCGCCAACTTGGCGTAGTCCCCGCCCCCGGGGGGTACCCCCATGCCGGGACCTTGATCGACTTCCGTACCGTTACCCTCCCCGCCGCCCTATACCGTAACCCGTAAACCGTATACCCTGTCTTTCGTGAACCCGCTGCCCATCCACTCCGACAACCTGGCCTCCACCAAAGACGACATGGTCGCCTTCATCGAAGGCCATGGCATGCGCCGCGTTCCAGCACACGTCGGCGAAGATGTTCCATCCATTCTTTGGGACGACGAGGACAACCCCGACAGCTGGAAGGATTTTGTCGAGACTGCCCGCGCCGCCGGCGCCACCTTCATCACCATGAGCGAAAATGTGCTCGAGAAGGAGGACGTCGAGATTCTCATCGAGGAGGTCCGCGACCAGAGTTACACCCTCGACACCGAAACCGGCTCCTCTGAGCTTGACGAGGCCCAGTCCCTCGTCGCTCACGTCGGCAAAATCGGCCATCTCCAGCTCGGCTTCCCGCACCAGGGTGTCATGTTCCTTCATCAGACATCGACCGAATGGTACGAGCGCTACCAGCAGTTGCTTGACACCGTTGACGAGCTCGGCGGCGTGGTCTTCGAAGACGACGACGAAGACGAAGAGCCGTGATCCCTTCTGACGCGGCTGTTTCCCCGCTTCCGCCGCGCTGGACGCTGGCCGCGCCCTGCTCCGAACGAGCCGCCGCGCTGGCCCGCGAAGCCGCTCTGCCGCTGGTCATTGCCGAGCTGCTCGTGGCGCGCGGCATCGGTACCGCCGCTGAAGCCGAGCAGTTTCTCCACCCGCGCATCGAGCACCTTCTCGATCCGTACACGATGCTCGGCATGGACCGCGCCGTCAAGCGCATCCAGCGCGCCGTCGAGCTGCGCGAACCGATCCTCATCTACGGCGACTACGACGTCGACGGCACCACCGCGACCGTCCTGCTGAAGACCGCCATCGAAATGCTCGGCGGCACGGTGCGCTTCCACATTCCGCACCGTCTCCGCGAAGGCTACGGGATGCAGCGCGAAATTCTCGACATCGCCGCGCGCGAAGGCGTTCGCCTCGTCATCAGCGTCGACACCGGCATTCGCGCCTTTGCCGCTGCAGACGCCGCCGCCGAACTCGGCCTCGACCTCATCGTCACCGACCACCATTTACCCGAACCGGAGCTGGGCACGCCGCGCGCTCTGGCCGTCCTCAATCCGAATCAGCCCAATTGCCTTTACGCCTGCCGCCATCTCTGCGGTGCCGGCGTCGCCTTCAAGCTCTCCCATGCGCTCCTCGAAGCCTGGGATCGCGATCGCGCCCGCACGAAAGTCCTTCCCTCTTTCCTCAAACTCCTCGCCATCGCCACCATCGCCGACGCCGTCCCGCTCGTCGGCGAGAACCGCGTCTTCGTGGCTCTCGGCCTCGCCGAGTTGCGTCGTCCAGTGGGCCTTGGCCTGCGCGCTCTCATGCAGGAGGCGCAAATCGACACTGCCCGCCGCCCGCTCACGCCAGTCGACGTTGCCTTCCGCCTCGCGCCTCGCATTAACGCCGCTGGCCGCATGGACATCGCCAGTGAAGTCATCGAGCTTTTCACCACGCGCGACGCCGCCCGCGCCGGCGAACTGGCCGCCAAGCTCGAGCGCCTCAACCAGGAGCGCCGCGCCGCTGAAGCCGCCATGCTCGCCGAAATTACCGCCCGCCTCGAAGAGCCCTGTTTCCGCGAAGCCCGTTGCATCGTGATGGACGGCGACGGCTGGCACCGCGGCGTCATCGGAATTCTCGCCTCCCGCATTGTCGACCAGACCGGCAAACCCGCCGTCGTCGTCACTCGCGAAAATGGCGAAGCCTACGGTTCTGGCCGCTCCATCGCAGCGTTCCATTTACTCGAAGCCATCGAGAGCTGCCACGAAATCTTCACTCGCTTCGGCGGCCACGCCCACGCCGTCGGCTTTTCCCTGCCCTCCGAACGCGTTCCCGATCTCCGCGACCGCCTCATCGCCTGGGCCGCTGCGCATTTGCGAGAAGAGGACCTGGGCCGTGCCGTCGAATGTCACGCCGAGCTGCCCCTCAGCCAGATCACGCCCGCGCTCTTCACGTGGCTGCGCCAGCTCGAGCCATACGGCATGGGCAACAAGGAGCCGATTTTTCTCGCGCGCAACGTCCGCGTCGCCGCCGCACCGTTGGTCATGAAAGAAAAACACGTTCGCCTTCGCCTCGCCCAGGGAACGACCTACTCCGCTGTCGGTTGGAACCTCGCCGCGCGCCTGCGTGATCTTCAAATCGGCCAGGATTCCATCGTCGATCTTGCCTGGCGCCTCCGCGAGAACGACCATCCCACCTTTGGCGGCCTCGAATTGGAAATCGCCGCCATCGAGCCGGCCCACACCAGCGCATAATTCTTCCGTGATTCATCCACGCTTAACAGAGCGCCTGGACACGGCGCTCCGCGCATCCTAACGTTTATCCAGAAGCTTTTTCCGTCGAGCGAAGAATCGAGGTTCCCGATGAGCGCTTCCGTGTCCGCCCCCGAAGAGACTCTCACAGCGGAGGAACTCCGCCTGATCGACGCGTACTGGCGCGCCTGCAATTACCTCAGCGCGGGCATGATCTATCTCTACGACAATCCTCTGCTCCGCGAGCCGCTCAAGCCCGAGCACATCAAGAAGCGCCTGCTCGGCCACTGGGGTTCCGATCCGGGCCAGTCGCTGGTCTGGGTGCATCTCAACCGGCTCATCCGCAAATACGACCTGAACATGATCTACATCTCCGGCCCCGGCCACGGCGCGCCCGCCACGCTGTCCAATGCGTGGCTCGAAGGCACCTATTCGGAGATTTATCCCGACAAGAGTCAGGATCTCGACGGTCTGCGCCGTTTTTTCCGTGAATTTTCCTTTCCCGGCGGCATTGGCAGCCACTGCACGCCGGAGACGCCCGGCTCCATCCACGAAGGCGGCGAGCTCGGCTACAGCCTTTCGCACGCTTTTGGCGCAGCCTTCGATAATCCCGATCTCATCGTGAGCTGTGTCGTCGGGGACGGCGAAGCGGAAACCGGGCCGATGGCGACCTCCTGGCACAGCAACAAATTCCTCAATCCCGTGCGCGACGGCGCGGTACTGCCGATTCTGCACCTCAACGGTTACAAAATCGCGAACCCCACCATCCTGGCGCGGATTCCGCACCACGAGCTCGAATCTCTCTTCCGTGGCTATGGCTGGGCGGCGCACTTCGTCGAAGGCAACGATCCTGCCACGATGCATCGCACTATGGCAGCAACCCTGGAGCAGTGCATCGAGGAGATCCGCACCATCCAGCAAGAGGCCCGAGAGCACCGCAGGTATACAGGCGGATCTTCCGGATGGCCGCGCTGGCCAATGATGGTCCTGCGCACGCCCAAGGGCTGGACCGGACCGAAAGAGGTCGACGGCCATAGAGTAGAAGGCTTCTGGCGCGCGCATCAGGTGCCGATCCTTGAAGTGGCCGAGAACCCAAAGCACCTCAGGTTGCTCGAGGAATGGCTGCGCAGCTACCGGCCTGAAGACTTATTCGAGCAGAGCGGCGCGCCGATTCCGGAATTACGTGCGCTCGCGCCGCGGGGCGACCGCCGCATGTCCGCCAATCCCCATGCCAACGGTGGGAAGCTGCGGCAGCCGCTGCACATGACCGATTTCCGCGACTACGCGGTGAATGTGAAGAAGCCCGGAAACGAATACGTCGGCGCGACCGAAGTTCTCGCGCAGTTCCTGCGCGACGTGATGCGCAACAATCCGACGAACTTCCGCGTCTTCGGCCCTGACGAAACGGCCTCCAACCGTCTGCAGGCCATTTACGAAGCGAGCCCGAAAACCTGGATGGAGGAGATCCTGCCGGAGGATGCGGACGGCACCGAGATCGCTCCCGATGGGCGTGTGATGGAGATGCTGAGCGAGCACACGCTCGAAGGCTGGCTCGAAGGCTACCTGCTCACCGGCCGCCACGGCTTCTTTTCCACTTACGAAGCCTTCGTGCACGTCATCGACTCGATGTTCAACCAGCATGCCAAGTGGCTGGAGAAGTCAAAGACCGAGCTGCGCTGGCGGGCAGCCGTCTCCTCGCTAAATCTCCTCATCACTTCCGTCGTCTGGCGGCAGGATCACAACGGCTTCTCGCATCAGGACCCGGGCTTCCTCGATGTCGTCGCCAACAAGAGCGCCGAAGTGGTCCGAATCTATCTGCCCCCCGATGCCAACTGCCTGCTCAGCGTCGCCGACCACTGCCTGCGCTCGGTCGATTACGTCAACGTGATCGTCGCGGATAAGCAGCCACACCTGCAGTATCTCGACATGGACGCGGCGATCCGCCACTGCACCAAGGGCGCTGGCATCTGGGATTTCGCCAGCAGCGACGACTGCGCGGAGCCGGATGCGGTGCTGGCCTGCGCCGGCGATATCGCCACCATGGAGGCTCTCGCCGCCGCGGCCATTCTGCGCGAGCGCATCCCGGACCTCAAGCTGCGCTTCGTCAACGTCGTCGATCTCTTCCGCCTGCAGCCCTCCAGCGAGCATCCACACGGCCTCAGCGACGCCGAATTCGATTCCCTTTTCACCCGCGACAAACCGGTCATCTTCAACTTCCACGGTTACCCACTGCTGATTCACCGCCTCACCTATCGTCGCTATAACCACGACAACATCCACGTACGCGGCTACAAGGAACAAGGCAACATCAATACGCCGCTGGAGCTGGCCATCCTCAACCGCGTCGATCGGTTCAACCTTGCCATCGACGTCATCGATCGCGTGCCGCGCCTGCGCAATACCGGATCGCACACCCAGGAGTGGCTGCGCGACCAAATCACCGACAGCGTCTCCTGGGCGCACACGAACGGGATCGATCGCAAGGAAATTCGCGAGTGGACCTGGCCGCAATGACGGAGTCCGACGAACTCATCCTGGCCGTCAACAGCGGATCGTCGTCGCTGAAGTTTGGCCTTTATCGGAATTCGCAGGCAGAGTGCGACCCGGCGCTGGTGCTCGCCGGCGGAGCTACCGGCATCGGCCACAGTAACGGACGCCTCCAGGTGAACGACCTCTCGGGCAAGGCGCTGATCGATCAGGCCTACAAACTCGCATCCCAGGGCGAGGCGATGAAGGAGATCCTCGCCGCCATTGCGCAGCGCGCCGGACAAAAGCCCGCCGCTGTCGGCCATCGCATGGTCCACGGTGGGCCGCATCTGCGAGAGCATCAGATCATTACCTCAGCCCTCCTGCGAACTCTGGAAGCGGCCACGCAGTTCGCTCCCATCCACATTCCCGCCGCACTTAAACTGCTCCACGAAACGGAAAAGCTGCTGTCCGGCGTCCCGCAGTATGCCTGTTTCGACACCGCCTTTCACCGCACCATGCCGGAAACCTCGCGCCATTATGCGCTGCCCGAGCGTCTTTACGACGAGGGCATTGAGCGCTACGGCTTCCATGGCCTCTCCTACGAATCCATCGTCTGCCGCCTCGGCGACGATCTGCCCGCGCGGGTCGTCTGCGCTCATCTCGGCGCAGGCGCCAGCCTGGTCGCTCTGCGCCGTGGACGCTCTATCGACACCAGCATGGGCATGACTCCCGTGGGCGGTATCCCCATGGCCACGCGCAGCGGCGATTTCGATCCCGGCATCCTGCTCTTCCTCATGCGCACCGAGAACCTCTCAGCGGATCAGCTCGAATCGCTGCTGAATCGCGATTCCGGCCTGGGCGCCATCTCCGGCGGTGAGTCGGATATGCGCCTTCTGGAAGACGCCGCCGGAAAGGGCAATGTCCGGGCGCGGCTCGCGATCGAGGTCTTTGCCGTCGCCGTTCGTAAGACCATCGGCGCCTATGCCGCGGAGCTGGGCGGCCTCGATCTGCTGGTTTTCACCGGTGGCATCGGCGAGCACAGCGCGTCCATGCGCGAACGCATCTGCCACGGGCTCGAGTTTCTCGGCATCACCAGCGGCGATCCCGTATGGTGCTCGAAGGTCCGCGTTTTGCCATCCGAAGAAGAACTTCAGATCGCCCGCATCACCTGCAAGCTTCACCGATAGCATGCTGGGCGTCGCAATTAACCCGCCTGCGCCGTCGCCGCTCCCGCTTCGACAGCCAGTCAAGGTTGACGCTGCTTCTTCCGCCCACCAATAATAAAGATTCGGCCATAACACGCCGATCATCTACAATCCGGCGGGCATGATTCGTCTGCAGGCAGCAGACAACTCCGCCGAGTATCAATCGCAGAGAAGGAACGTTCCAGGTGATCAATCACAACAGGGCTGGGCAGTCACGATGAGCACCGCAGTGGCTGGCCCGCACGCGACCCGGGCGCCAGGCTTCTGGCAGTCCACGAATGGCAAAAAGGCCGTCATGGCCATAACCGGAGCGATCCTCTTCCTGTTCGTTATCGGCCATCTGCTGGGCAATCTGCAGGTCTTCGACGGCCCCGCGCGGCTCAACGCCTACGGACGTTTCCTACACAACCTGGGCGAGCTGCTGTGGATCGTCCGCGGCGTGCTGATCCTGTGCGTGGTGCTGCACATCGTGGCTACTGTGCAGCTGTGGGCGCGTAACCGAAAGGCCCGGCCGGTTGGCTACAAGGTGAAAAAGTCGGTGGCATCCTCCTACGCCGACCGCACCATGTACTGGAGCGGCCCCATCGTGCTGGCCTTCGTGATCTTTCACCTGCTGGAGTTCACCGCCGGCACTATCCATCCGGAATCGCGCTTCATCCCCGGCGACGTTTACCACAACGTGGTGGCCGGTTTCAGCGTTTGGTGGGTCTCCGCGTGGTACATCTTCTCGCTGATCCTGCTGGGCATGCATCTGCGCCACGGCATCTGGAGCATGTTCCAGTCCGTGGGCCTCAATCACCCGCGGCATACGCCGGTGCTCAAACAGGCGGCGCTGTGGATCGCGATTCTGATCACCGCCGGTTACATTTCGATTCCGATCAGTGTTTTAGCGGGTTGGGTGCGATAGATGAAACTCGATGCAAGAATCCCTTCGGGGCCGATAGAACAAGCCTGGGACAAAGCCCAGTTCGACATGAAGCTCGTCAACCCAGCCAACAAGCGCCGGCACACGCTGCTGGTGGTAGGCTCAGGGCTGGCCGGAGCTTCCGCTTCGGCGTCCCTCGGCGAGCTGGGCTACAACGTCAAATGCTTCTGCTTTCAGGATTCCCCGCGCCGCGCGCATTCCATCGCCGCCCAGGGCGGCATCAATGCGGCCAAGAATTACCAGAACGACGGCGACAGCATCTATCGCCTGTTTTATGACACCGTCAAGGGCGGCGACTTTCGCGCCCGCGAGGCCAATGTCTACCGTCTCGCGCAGAACAGCGTGAAGATTATCGACCAGTGTGTTGCCCAGGGCGTCCCTTTTGCGCGCGAGTACGGCGGCCTGCTGGAAAACCGCTCCTTTGGTGGCGCGCAGGTTTCACGCACCTTCTACGCTCGCGGCCAGACGGGCCAACAGCTCCTGCTCGGCGCTTATCAGGCGCTTGAGCGGCAGGTGGATGCGGGCCAGGTGACCATGTTTCCGCGCACCGAGATGCTCGACCTGATTGTGATCGACGGACAGGCACGCGGCATCGTGGCGCGCAACCTCATCACCGGCAAACCGGACGTGCACATCGGGGATGCCGTGATCCTGGCCACCGGCGGGTACGGCAACGTCTACTATCTCTCCACCAACGCCAAGGGATCGAACGCGACCGCCATCTGGCGCGCGTACAAGCGCGGCGCGCTCTTCGCCAATCCCTGCTTTACGCAGATTCACCCCACCTGCATCCCGGTTTCCGGCGATTATCAATCGAAGCTCACGCTGATGTCCGAATCGCTTCGCAACGACGGACGCATCTGGGTGCCGAAGCAGCAAGGCGACAAGCGCCGGCCCGACCAAATCCCCGAAGACGAGCGCGACTACTACCTCGAACGCAAGTACCCGAGCTTCGGCAACCTGGTCCCGCGGGACGTCGCTTCGCGCAATGCCAAAGCCGTCTGCGACGAAGGACGCGGAGTCGGCGAGACTGGCCTGGGCGTCTATCTCGATTTCTCCGACGCCATCGCTCGCCTCGGCGAGGAAACGATCCGCGAGCGCTACGGCAACCTTTTCGACATGTACCAGCGCATCACCGACGAGAACCCCTACAAGGTTCCGATGCGCATCTACCCGGCCATTCACTACACCATGGGCGGCCTCTGGGTGGACTATCAGCTGCAGAGCACCATCCCGGGCCTGTTCGTGCTCGGCGAAGCCAACTTCTCCGATCATGGAGCCAACCGCCTCGGCGCCAGCGCGCTGATGCAGGGGCTCTCCGACGGCTATTTCATCATTCCCTACACCATCGGCAACTACATCGCCTCGACCAGGCTCGCCAGGGTCAGCGATTCCGCTCCCGAGGTGCAGCAGTCGCTCAGCAGCGTCAAGGCCGGCATCGAGAAGCTGCTCTCCATCAAGGGCAAGCGCACCGTCGACTCCTTTCATCGCGAACTCGGCAAGATCGTGTGGGAGGAGTGCGGCATGTCGCGCAACGCTGCAGGATTGCAAAAGGCCATCGGCCAGATCCGCGCCCTCCGCGAAGAGTACTGGCAGAACCTGAACGTCCCCGGCTCCGGCGACGACCTGAACCAGAGCCTCGAAAAAGCCGGCCGCGTCGCCGACTTCTTCGAGCTGGGCGAGCTGATGTGCCTCGATGCCCTGGAGCGCAACGAATCCTGCGGCGGACATTTCCGCGAGGAATATCAGACGCCCGACGGCGAAGCGCGGCGCGACGACGAGCACTTCAGCTACGTCGCCGCCTGGGGCTACACCGGTCCCGGCAATCGCCCCGAGCTGAACAAAGAGCCGCTGGAGTTCGAATACGTCCATCCCAGCCAGAGGAGCTACAAGTAATGAAACTCACATTGACCATCTGGCGGCAGAGGAATCCCGGCTCCAGAGGCAAATTCGTCAGCTATCCGATGAACGACGTCAATCCCGAGATGTCAATGCTCGAGTGCCTTGACGTGCTGAACGAGAGCCTGATCGAACGCGGCGAGGAACCGGTGGCCTTCGAGCACGACTGCCGCGAAGGCATCTGCGGCTCCTGCGGATTCATGGTCAGCGGCATCGCGCACGGCCCGGAGCCCGCAACCACCGTTTGCCAGCTCACCATGCGGCACTTCAAGGACGGCGACGAGTTGGTGCTGGAGCCGTGGCGCTCGCGCTCATTCCCCTTCCTCAAAGACCTGGTCGTCGACCGGCGTTCTTTCGATCGCATCATCCAGGCTGGCGGATACATCTCCGTCTCAACCGGCAGCCCCCAGGACGGCAATGACATTCCCGTCGGCAAGGAAGTTGCCGATCGCGCCATGGACGCCGCGGCCTGCATCGGATGCGGCGCATGCGTGGCAGCCTGCCCCAACGGATCCGCCGCGCTTTTTACCGGCGCCAAGATCGCTCACCTCGGCATCCTGCCGCAGGGCAAGCCAGAGCAGGACCGTCGCGCCGTCCGCATGGTGGCGCAAATGAATACCGAGGGCTTCGGCAGCTGCACCAACATAGGCGAATGCACCGGCGTCTGCCCCAAGGAAATTCCGCTGGAAGTGATTGCGAAGATGAACCACGACTATCTTGCCGGCGCCTGGAAGGAGCGCCACAAGGTCGTGACCGCCATTACTCCCGTCACGGACTGGGAGCTTGCGAAGAAGTAATCGACGTTTGTGTGGCCGGGATGTTGCTACAATCCCAATCATTCCGGCCACGCCATGAAAATCCCACGCGCTGCTTTTGTTCTGTTTGCGGCGATTCTTCCCCTCGCCGCTCAAACATCGTCTTCCAGATCCTCCAAATCCGTGCCTCACAAATCCGCGCTCTCTCCCGCTGCCGTCCACGCCTCCGCCATCGTCATTGACGCCCACGCCGACACTCCGCAGCGCATGCTTGACGAGCACTACGACCTCGACGCGCCGCTCGATGGCGGATTCCTGAACCTTCCATCTGCAAAGGCCGGCAATCTCGGCGGAGAATTCTTCTCCATCTGGGTCGAGCCCCGCCTCTACTCCGGACACGATGCGCAGCGCACCTTGCAGCTTATTGACGCCGTCTACCAGGCCGCCGCCGCGCATCCCCAGCAGATGATGATGGCGTACTCCCCCGAAGACATCGAGCGTGCGCACCGCGAGCACAAGCTGGCCGCGCTGATGGGCATCGAGGGCGGCCACTCCATCGAGAATTCCCTCGGGCTGCTGCGCGATTACTACCGCCTCGGTGTGCGCTACATGACGCTCACCTGGACCAACTCCAATGGTTGGGCAGACTCCTCCGG
>JASIAO010000526.1 GCA_030041955.1 Acidobacteriaceae bacterium
ACCGTCTGCGATGCCGGGTCCCAGTTCGAGATGTTGTTCTTCCACTCCGAATACGGCGAGCCATACTCCCAGCGCACGCCCAGGTTCAGCGTCAGCCGCGGCAGCACCCGCCAGTCATCCTGCGCGTACGCGTTGTCCATGGTCTGCCGCAGGTGGGTGACGAAGTAGTTCGCCAGCTGGTAGCTGCTGGTTGTCCCGAACAGAAAATCCGCCCAGTACGTATCCGGCACCGGCGCCGTATCCGCCGCTCCGCCGTTGATGTTCGTCGCGCAGTTGGCCGAAATCGCCGCGTCGCACAGGCTGTAGCCGCCGCCGTACGTCCACGATCCATACAGCGGGTTGTTGTCGTTCACTGCCATCCAGATGTGCTCGTACTCATAGCCGAATTTGAGCGAGTGCGTCCCCTTCACCCACGTGTAGTTCACCTTCGGATCCAGCAGCGCCGGATTCTGCCACTGCGGATTCGTGCTCTGCCGCCCGAAGCCCGTGAAGTCCGTGATGCCCACCGAGGGCAGCCCGCCCGCGACCACCGGATTCGAAGGCAGTCCAGGAATCGCGAACGCATCGTCTCCGATCGACAGCGTGTACTTCCCGGCCTTCGTGCGCGAAAGCCCCAACCGCGCGTCCACAATCTTGTTCGGCCCAAACAGATGCGTATATCCGAGCGCGACCTGCTGATCCAGAATCCGGATCGTGCCGTTCGTCTGCCCATCCAGCGGCAGCGGGATGGTCGGATAGTTCACGCCCGTTTCCTTGCGATCGCTCACGCGCAGGAACCACGAGCTGTTCTGCGTCTGCTGATAATCGAGCCTCAGGTCGCCCTTGTCGGAGTTATCGGTAAACGGCGCTTCCACCGCGTAGTCGTTCGACGCCAGCCCTGTCGGGTTCGTGCCCGTCTCCAGACCCGCCACCGGCAATCCCTGGATATCTTTGAAGTGGTTCACGATCTCGAGCGACAGCGGATTCATCGCCGAAGTCGGAATCGCCGTGCCCGCCGCATACGTCTGCCCGGTCAGCGGATTCCGCACCGGCTGCACCAGGATTCCATTCAGCTCGTCCTGCGTCGGCAGCGTCAGCACGCTCAGCGGCCGCAGCGTCTGCCTGAAGCCCTCGTAGTCCAGGAAGAAAAACAGCTTGTCCTTCATAATCGGCCCGCCGAAATCCATCCCGAACTGATTGCGGTTGAAGGTCGGCTTCTCGAACGGAGTCACCGCGCCCGTGTTGCTCACCACGTTCGGCTTAAAAAAGCCCTCGGCGTTCAGGTCGGTGTTGCGCAGGAACTCGTAGAGCGTCGCGTGGAAATGATTCGTTCCGCTCCTCGACGCCACATTGATCGTCGCGCCCGACGAACGCCCGTACTCCGCGCTCTCGTTGTTCGTCACCACGCTGAACTGCGCCACGGAGTCCGGCGGAACGGCAATAATCTGGTTGTCGAATCCCTGGTTGCTCTCGCCGTACGCGTTGTTGTCCATGCCGTCGAGCAGGTAATTATTGAACATGCTGCGTTGCCCGTTCACATTGAACGAGCCTTCGCGAACCAGGCTCGAGATGGAGCTGGTCGTCGCCTGCGTGGGCGCCTGGCGCGACCCCGTCACCAGCGCCAGCAGATCGGAGTAGTTCCGGCTCACCAGCGGCAGCGCCTCGCTCTGGTAATTCGTGATGTTCTGCCCGCGTTGGCTCGAATCCGTCTCCAGTTGCAGCGCCACGTCGCTCACTTCCACCGTAATCTGCGTTTGGCCCGGCAACAGCTTCAGGTCGATGCGCTGCCGGCTGCCTACCGAGATGGTGATGGCCTGCGCTACCGCGCGCGCGAACCCCTGCGCCGTCGCCGCAATCGTGTACACCCCGGTGCGCAGCGAGGGAAACTCGTAATCGCCGGTGGCCGTCGTGGTGGTTTTCGCCACGATGCCGGTGGCGTTGTTGGTTGCGGTCACCGTCGCTCCGGCGACCACGGCTCCGCTGGCATCGCGGATGGTTCCCACAAGGCTGCCATCGTCGTATTGAGCGTGGGCCGCGGCGCAGCTCACGAGGATCAGGCCTGCCAGAATCAGTCGGAAAACGCCCTTATAGTTGTTTTTCATGATCCAGAAGTTAGCCGGGCGTCGCAAAATGCCAGTTAAGAGTCTGCTAATGCCGGGTTAATACCCTTGACATCCTGTGTAAAATCAAGGCGGAATGCCACCGGGCCCCACACCCACGCCGCGCCGGATTCTCGCTGTCGACGACGATCCCGTGAGCCTCGCCATCGCCGCGGTTCTCCTTGAGTCCGATGGCTGGACTGTCCTCCAGGCATCCGATGGTGAGCAGGCTCTCGATCTTCTTGCCCACTGCGAACCGCCCGACTGCGTCCTTGCCGATCTCCGCATGCCCGGTCTCGCCGGCCCGGAGCTCGCTCATCGTCTCCGCCGGCTCGCGCCACGCGCCATCCTCCTCGCCATGAGCGCCACGCCTCCTGCTGCCGTCGACGGCTACCACCGCGTCCTCGAAAAACCGCTTTCCCTCGACGCTCTCCGGGCCGCGTGCCGGCTCGATCCTGGCGCCGAAGCCGTTCCCGAGACTCACGATAACGGCTCCGACGCCGACATCCTCGATCCCGCCGTGTTTGAGTGTCTCCGTCGCGCCATGCCTCTCGAGGCTCTCGCGGAGATCGTTAACGCGTTCCTCGAGGACACCGCCGCCCGCATTCAGGCCATGCGCTGCGCTGATCCCGGGACCCTGCGCCGCCAGGCCCATACCGTCAAAGGCGGAGCCGCCATGGTTGGCGCCCTCCAGGTCGCTCGGGCGGCCGCTGCTGTGGAACTGGGTATTGACCAGGAAGGTGATCGCATGCGCATCCTCGACGAGTTGGAGGCCCATTGCCGCCGCGCGGAGTCTATATTGTTGCAGAGGCTTAAATCATGACTGCGCCTACGCGGCCTGTCCGCTCTGCACCTCAGCGTGCCGCCCGCCCTGCAACTCCGGGTATCCGAATCGTCATTGCCGATGACCACCCCGTCGTCCGCATCGGCGTGCGCAATATGCTGCAGTCCGACCGGGCCATGGAAGTGGTCGGCGAATGCGGCGACGGCGACGAGGCCATCACCCAGACTCTCGAGCTGCTGCCCGACATCCTTCTGCTCGACGTCTATATGCCGCGCCTGCCCGGCATTGAAGCCATGCGCGCCATCATGAACGGCTCGCCGACCGTCAAAATCATTCTTCTCACCAGCACCATCAGCACCCAGCAGATCATCGAGGCTCTGCAGATCGGCGCCCGCGGCATCGTCCTCAAGGACGCGCTTGCCGACCACCTCACCGCCGCCATCCGCGCCGTCATGGGTGGCGATTACTGGATCGGCGGACGCCGCGTCGTCAATCTCGTCGGCGCCCTCCACGAGCTCATGCAGCAGGTCGCCGTTCCCGACCGCAAGACCTTCGGCCTCACCCCGCGCGAGATGGAAGTGGTCGGCTGCATCGTCGAAGGCTGCTCCAACCGCGACATCGCGAAACAGTTCAGCCTGAGCGAAGAGACGGTGAAGCGCCACCTCTCCAACATCTTCGACAAAACCGGCGTCTCCACCCGTCTCGAACTGGCGATGTTCGCCATCGCGCATCATCTGGTCAATCTGCAACAGTAAATCGGCCGCAATTAAAAAGCGCCCGGCCTGTGCACCGGGCGCTTTCCACTTGCTTCAGCCTCTATTTCGAGATCAGCAGCAGCAGCGACTCCCCGCATTGCCCATACGTGCTGCCGCCCGGACCGATCTCCGTCTCGTTCCCCGGTGTCACCCAGGTATCCGGACCATCGTTCCAGTTGCAGGTATCCGTCACGCGATACCAGTTGGTCCCTGTCGGCGGCGGCGGCAAAGTGAACGTCACGCTCCCTGACCATCCGTTGTACGCGATGTACATCGAGTTACTGTCGCCAAACGACGACCCGTTAATCGTGTAGGCGATCGCATAATTGTCCCCGGCGTTCCAGTAGCTCGTCGTCGCCTGCACTCCGCTCGGCTCCCACCACTCCACCTGGCTCGACGTATACCACGTCACCGGACGCAGCGCCGGATGCGCCAGCCGGAACGCAATCGCCCGCTGCGCGAAGTTATAGAAATTCGACTGGTCCGTCGTCCAGCTGTAATTCAGCCAGTTCGCCGTCGAGTCCACGTTATACGGGTTGTTATTGCAGTTGATGGATCGCAGGTATTCGTCGCCTCCAGCCATAATCGGCGTGCCGGCGCTGAGCATCGTGAACGCCAGCCCGGTCCGCGCCGCGCGCCGCTGATCTTCCGCCGCTCCGCCCTGGTTCCAGCTATAGTTCGTCGTCGCCCCTCCCGTCGAAGGCCCGTACGGCCATCCCTGGCTGTTGTTCGGATCGTTGCAGTAGTACACGTCGTTCAGCGTGAACCCGTCGTGGATATCCATGTAGTTGGTGGAGTTCCACGGTGACCGCCCGTTGGCCTGGAAGATCTGGGAGGACCCGGAAAAGTTGTCCGCATCCTGCCCGATGGAGATCGGCATATTGCCCAGTTCGTTTTGCGCCTGGCGGAAGGTATTCTCAAACACCCCATTCCACTCCGACCATCCCTTCGGAAATTCGCCCTGATCGTCTCCGCCGCTCGCCGTCCACGGTTCGGCAAACAGATCGAGCCCGCTGCCGCCGCCCGCCGGCCGCACTGTGAAGTTGTCCAGGATCTGATTGATCGCGACATTCGGATCGGAAGGATCGAAGTTGAACCCGCCGTTGGGGCAATTCGGCGCGGCCGATTCATATGACTGGTTCAGGCAGTTGTTGCCCAGCACCGGCCCCTCGTCGAAACGGAAGCCGTCCACGCCCATAGTCGTGCTCCAGTAAGCGAGCGAGTCGATGATCATCTGCTGCGCCACCGGGTTATACGTGTTGAAGTTGCCGCCCGTGCCGGTGTCATCGTAGAAGTATTGGTTATCCGACGTAAGTTCGTAGTAAGTCGCATTATCCAGCCCGCGCCACGAGTAAACTGTCGCCGTTGTGGGATCCGATCCCGACCACGTTCCGCCCTCCGCCGTGTGGTTGTACACCACGTCCATGTACACCTTGATGCCGGCGTTGTGGAACATCTGCACCATCTCCTGGAACTCCTGTGTTGGCCCGCCCGGATTCTTGTTTGACGCGTAACGGCGATCCGGAGCAAAGAAATCCTCCGTCATATAGCCCCAGTAATTCTGCTCGGAGGTTGAATCCGGAATCACGTCGTTCTCGTCGTTCTGCGTCTCCTGCATGGGCAGAAATTCAACCGCCGTCACGCCCAGGCTCGCCAGGTAGCTCGCCTTCAGTCCCGCGCCATAGTAGGTTCCCTGGTATTGGCTGGGCGTGTTCGGATCCTGCTCCGTGAGCCCGCGCACATTCACCTCGTAGATCACATCGTCCTTTTGTGCGCGTGTCGGCTTGGTTCCCGTGCTCTGCGTGCTCGGCTCCAGCACAATCCCTTTTGGCGCGTAGGTGCCGCTGTCGATGTCGCGGTATGCAACTCCAAAATTACTGTCGACGTCGGCTCCTGAGGCGAAGATGTCCGCGTCCTGGTTTTGCGTGTTCAGCGGGTCCTGGCTGATCTCCCGCGCGTAAGGATCCAGCAGCAGCTTGTTGGGGTTGAACCGGTTCCCGTTCGAGTCCACGTCGGAAATGAACCCGGCATTGGATCCCTTGGTCCAGCTCGACGAGTATGGCCAGTTCGGTCCCCACGCCCGGTATCCGTAATAGACCGTTCCCGTAATCCCGGCTGCCTGAATCTGCGAAACCGGGACCACCACCTGCCACACGTCGTTGCCCACCTGGCTCAGCGTGTAAGTAGCCGATTCCTGAACACCATAGCCCGCCGTGTAGAGGTAGAGAACGATTTGGGTTGCGTTCGCCGAATACACCCGAAACGTAATCTCGGTACTCTGCGAGTTATAAAAGGCCCCAAGGTTGTTGGGGTCGATCGAGGCTCGCGCCGGCTGGTCGGAAAGCATGGCAAGGCACAACCCTGCCAGCATGGCACATGTCAACGTCCTGGCACCCTTATTCATCGCCTGATTCCTTTTCTGGGCCCATCTCTGAGGAGATGGCCGGGGGAGATTCCACTGCGTCGGCAACGGTGACGCTAAATTCTTCAGCAACGCCATCCTCCAAATGCCCTTTCTTTTTCAATTCTTCTTCCCCTTCCAGTACACAGAAAATCAATAGTTTGCAAAGAGTAATCATCCGTGCGCGCCCGCGACCGCGCCGGAGGCAAGGGGATTTGTCGTGATCGGAAGGAGGGAGTTCGAAAAAATGCGAGGAATTACTGAAGTACCCAAAACCGCTGATTCACCCCAGTCCTGGGGGCGGCAATGCGGCGAAACGGTCCACGAAAGGGGAGCTGATGCCCCGGACAGGGAGGTCCCGAGGAAAAAGAGAGGCTGGGCACTCGAACTGGTCTCATAAATGCGTCGCGCTCAGAAATGGCTCGCTTGAGACCCGCCATCGAAGCGGGTCTCATCGTCCACATCGAAGCACCAGCCTGTAGATGAGACCAGTTCTCAGGCCCAGCCTCATTGGAGCTAACCCTGGCGGCTGGCCGTGGCCGGCACCCACCGCTTCTGAATCCGGCTCCAGCTGACCGCCTGATACAGCGCCGCCAGCCCTACGAGCAGGTACACCACCCGGCTCACCGCCGAAAACGGACCCAGCAGCGTTGCCACCAGGTCGAAGTGAAACGATCCGAACAGACCCCAGTTGAGTCCGCCCACAATCAGTAGAACCGCTGCCAGAACATCCATAGCTTTCATCGTGCTTTCCTCCCTGGTTAAAACTGGTTGTTCTCTTATTGGTTCGGCGGCATCAGCACCGTGTCGATCGCGTAAATCACGCCGTTCGACGTCGGAATGTCCGCCTGCACCACCCGCGCCCCGTCCACGGTCAGACCGCCTTCGCTCATCGCGAACTTCACCCGGCTGCCTTCCAGCGTCTTTGCCGAAGGCAAATGCTCCAGTTCCGCCGAGTCCAGCCGGCCCGCCACCACGTGATAGGTCAGGATCGACCGCAGCTTGTGCCGGTTCTCCGGCTGCAGCAGCGTCTCCAGTGTTCCCGGCGGCAGCTTCGCAAACGCTGCGTCCGTCGGAGCGAACACCGTGTACGGTCCCTTGCCCTCCAGCGTCTCCGTCAGCCCCGCCGCCTGCACCGCCTGCACCAGGGTCCTGAAGGAGCCCGCTGAGTCCGCCGTGTGCACAATGTCCATCGGCGCTGCCCCCGGTGCTACGCTGCCGAACAGCGCCAGACTCAGAATTCCAATTGTCTTCAACATGGATTGATCCTCCCGAAAAGCTGCTTTTGCGCTCTTCGCACTATTGACAGTAGAGAAAAAAAGATTGAGTGTCAGTTAATAGAGCCGCGCAGCGCCACTTCGTTTGATCGCAGCGAAAAATAGAGGGTCAAAATTTGAAGCACAGGAAATCCGCTCCCAAAACGGCCGCTCCCGACACCATCGCCGAGTCCATGCGGCCCTACGCCATCGCAGAAAAACTACGCGGCCTCCGCCTTCGCAAAAGCATGGGTCTGGCCCAGCTCGCAGCCCACACCGGCCTGTCGCCGGCGATGCTCTCGCGCCTCGAGAACGGTCGCCTGGTGCCGACCCTGCCCACACTGGTGCGTATCGCCCTCGTCTTCAACGTCGGCCTCGACTATTTCTTCACCGATCCCCGCAAGCGCCACGTCGTCGCGCTCGTTCGCAAAGAGGAGCGCCGCAGGTTTCCCGCCGATCCCAAAAGTCCCGCTCCTCCCTGGCATTTCGAAAGCCTTGATTTTCGCGCCAGTGAACGCAGACTCCACGGCTATCTGGCTCACTTCCACCCGCTCTCAGCCGCCAAAATAACACCGCACTTCCACCCCGGAGCGGAACTCCTCTACCTCATCGAAGGCGAGCTCGAAATCTCCATCGGAACCGAAGCCTTCCACCTCTCGGCCGGCGACTCCATATACTTCGACTCCATCCAGAAGCACGCCTACCGCAGCCTCCGCTCCGGTCCCTGCACGGCCCTCGTGGTTACCACCGCGCAGGCCGCCTGATCGCGCCGCCCATCTGTGACTGGAATCACATTGCTTACTATCCCCCGCCCGCTATCGTCTTGACTGTGTGCCATCGTAAAATCTAGCGTTCGCGAGGGGACCAACGCAGCATGCAGCCTGAGGCAACGGAAACTCTGGAAGTCAGCCCCGTCCGCACCGTGTACAGCCGCAACCAGCCGTATCCAGCCAGGGTCTTCGAGAATCGCCTTCTCACCGGCGCCGGCTCGGAGAAGGAAACCCGTCACATCGAGCTGGCCCTCGGCGACTCCGGCCTGACCTATCTCCCCGGCGATTCTGC
>JASIAO010000527.1 GCA_030041955.1 Acidobacteriaceae bacterium
TGAATCCGCTGGCGGCGGCGATGTTGATGTCGTGCGCAACCCACGTACTGCGCGGCCCGGTCCTGCCGAACGGGCTGATATGACAGATGACCAGGTTGGGCCGAGCTTGCCGGAGCCAGTCATCGGTATAGAACCCTCTGTAGCGAGCATGATGAGTGACGTTGTCCACCACGATCTCGACGTGACGAAGCAGGCTCGCGAGGAACTCGTGGGAGCTGGGTCTAGTCAGATCGAGCGTGATGCTCTGCTTGCCGGCATTGAGGAAACCGAAGATTTCGCTGCTGTTGATGTCGACGGTATCTTCGAAGAACGGCGGTATGGTACGCGCCGAGTCTCCTACGCGTGGCGGCTCGAGCTTGATTGTGCGGGCACCAAGGCCGGTGAGGATCGCCGAGCACGCTGGGGCAGCGATGTTATCTCCGATCTCCAATACCGTGAGCCTCGACAGGAGCGCGACCTCTGACTCAACCAATGACCCCACCTCATTCCGCGCTGATCTCGGGACCGCGGCTGCCGGCTAGACCGGGGTCCAGGCCTCGTCCGCAGCCGCCCGGAAGCACGAGACCGCGTGTGTCGGGCTCCGCTGCACCTGCGGAGGCTCGGCTGCTTCGCACTCGTCGATGGCAAACGGACAGCGCGAGCGGAAGACGCAACCCTCGGACCCCGGGTGCGTTGCCGGCGGAACAGCGGGCTTCAGCTGGCGAAACCGGCCGGTCTCCAGCTCGGGGTCCGGAATCGGAACTGCCTCCAGGAGCGCCGCAGTGTACGGATGACGTGGCGAGCCAAATATCTCCGCCGTGGTGCCTGCTTCGACTACCCTGCCCTTATACATCACCGCAATCCGATCGGCGACGTGACGTACTACTGCCAGGTCATGAGTAACGAGCAGATACGCCGTTCCGAGCTCGGATTGCAGCTTCTGGAGAAGCACCAGTATCTGTGCCTGAATAGAGACGTCCAAGGCTGAAACAGGTTCGTCCAGAACCAGGAGCAATGGATTAGTCGCTAGCGCCCGGGCAATACAGACCCGCTGCCTTTGGCCGCCGCTGAGCATATGGGCGTACCGAGACGTCACGTCTGATGGCAGCCCGACAAGGTCAAGCAGCTCAGCGACGCGAGAGCGCCTAGCGGCCCGGTCGCCTCCGATCTTATGAATTACGAGCGGCTCGGCGATCTGGTCACCTAGTTTCATATGAGGGCTCAGCGATCCGTGCATGTCCTGGAACACCATCTGCATATCACGTCGCGCCCTGCGCATCGATCGCCGATCGAGATGCGCGAGATCCTGTCCGCGGAAGACTACCTTGCCGCCTTCCACGGGTATCAGGCGCATGATCGAGCGTGCCAGGGTCGTCTTTCCAGAGCCCGACTCGCCGATGACGGCGAGAGTCTCCCCCTGGCGCAGGGACAACGACACGTTGTCAACCACTTTCGCCGAAGAGCTTCGCACCGCCCCCAGCCTGGCGCTGCTGTCCGGGTGATAGACGGTCAGCGAGTCCACCTCCAGCAGCGCCTCAGTCGACGCGTCCGTCGATATCACGTCGCACCGCCGGATACAGGATGCCGGGCGCCCAGACTCAGCTCGGCGTCACGCCAGCAAGCGACCGGCCACGCGCCGCCATCGGGCGTAGCTGATACAAGCTCCGGTACCTGGTCCTGACAGCGCGGCAGCACGACCGGGCACCGCGGCGCAAATGCGCAGCCTGCCGGCAGCGCCAGCAGGTCCGGTGGCGAGCCCATGATCGGGTTGAGCTGACGGCTTTCAGTATCAGCCCGCAATGCCGATCCAAGCAGCCCGCGGGTATAAGGGTGACGTGGCGAGCGATAGAGATCTCTCGCGCTTGCCGACTCCACTATCTTTCCCGCGTACATCACCGAGACACGGTCAGCGTAGCGTGCGACGACGCCCAGGTCATGACTGATCATCACGAGCGCCATCTCGCGCTTCCGGGTCAGGCTCGCCAGCAGGTTCAGCACTTCTCGTTGGGTGATCACGTCTAGGGCAGTCGTCGGCTCGTCCGCGATGATCAGCTTGGCGCCGCAGGAGACCGCCATCGCGATCATCACCCGCTGCCGCATGCCGCCGCTCAGCTGGTGAGGGAATTGGCGCACAGTCTCCAGGGGCTGCGTGAATCCCACCTCAGCCAGGGACGATGCCGCTATGCGCAGAGCCTCCGCCTTGCCCACGGCGCGATGGAAGCGGATAGGGTCCGTCAGCTGCCGACCGATAGACAGCACGGGATTGAGGGACTTCATCGGTTCCTGAAAGATCACCGCGATATGTCCGCCACGAATGCGCCGCAGAGTCCGCGTGTCGGCCGCGAGAAGATCGGTCCCTTCATACCGTACGGATCCGCCCGTGATCCGCCCGGCGCCAGGGACCATCGCCATCATCGACAAGGCCAGCACGCTCTTGCCTGAGCCGCTCTCCCCGACGATAGCCATCGTCTCGCCGTGCTCTACCGCGAGCGACACGTCGTTCACCGCGACGCGCACGCCCCGGCCTGCGGGGAACTCCACCCGGAGGCTGTCTATCTCGATTATCGCCATCAGCGGCGTCCAGCCGTGTCGAGCGTCGTATCCCATGCATCTCTCAGCATGTCTGCGATGCGGTTGAAAGCGAATACCAGCGCCACGATCGCCAGCACTGGCACGAGGACCAGCCACGGCGCGGTCAGGGCGTAATTGAGCGATGTCTCTGACAGCATGCCGCCCCACGAGGAAGTCGGCGGCGGCACTCCGAGCCCGAGATAGCTGAGCGAGGATTCCAGGATTACTGCGCCGCCCAGCTGCGCGGCGACGACGACGAGCATCGGCGCGCGCGCGCTCGGCAGAATATGCCGGATCATGACGCGGACGTGTGAACCTCCGGCCGCGTGAGCCGCCTCGACATGCGCTTGCTCAGACGTCGCCTGGACCACGGTCCGCGTTACGCGGAATGCAGGAGCAGTGAAGGCAAATCCTATCGCTATGATGATATTTCGGATGCCCGGCTGGAGGGCGGCGAGCAGGATCAGCGCGACAAGTATGCTCGGAAAGCCGATGATCACGTCGAATATACGGCTGAGAACGTTATCGAGATAGCCACCTATATACCCGCTGAGCAGGCCTAGCGTGCATCCCACCGCACCCGCGACCAAGGTCGAACTGAACGCCACAAGTAGCGATACTCGCGCGCCGTAAAGAAGTCGGCTGAAGATATCACGGCCATACTGATCCGTACCGAGCCAGTGGCTTGCGCTGGGGGCGGACAGGATCTGGTTATAGTCACTGACGTTAGGGTTGTAAGGGCTAAACCATGGCGCTCCTATCGCGAGTATTATCAGCACCACTAGAAAGGCGAG
>JASIAO010000528.1 GCA_030041955.1 Acidobacteriaceae bacterium
CGGCTGTACCGGCTGTGGCTGGGGATCAGTCCGGTGGCACATATGCGGAAGTTCGCCGAGCACGCGAAGAAGGTGCTGGTGATCCACGCGGAGTACGATCTGACGTTTCTGCCGGTGTATTCGGAGCAGGTGGTGCGGAGTTTTGCGGAGCACGATCTGGATTTCGTCTCAAAGGTGCTGCCGTGCGGGCATTACACAACGGGGGAGTTTCCGTACAAGTTTCTGGACGGATGGTGGCTGGGGTCGTTTGTGCACGGGGCGTTTGGAGAGTGAAGCCAGTTAGCGAGACAGGGCGTTAGCAGGCAGGCGAGTTAGCGTTTCGCGCCTGCCCCATCGAGCTGGAAGAGGGCTTGAACGGGCCACCTGGGGCTGGAGGCGATGATGAGCGTGGAATCGGTCTTTCATGCATTGACGTATGTGTGGCTGGCGCTGGAGATTCTCGTTGCTGTATTCACGACGAGGTGGCGCGGCAAGGTGCAGGATCGCGGAACCCAGGTAATTCTGTGGGTCGTGATTATCGGATCGCTGAAGGTCGACGAGTGGATGCACGGCGTCTTCGCGCCCGACATGCCGGGAAGTCACAGCTGGCTGCGGCCGATGGCTTTGGCGATTTTGGTCCTCGGTCTGGGCATTCGCATTGCGGCAATTTTTAATTTGGGCAGAGCCTTCAGCGCGAACGTAGCTACGCACGAAACGCAGACCCTGCAGCGGCACGGATTGTACAGGCTGGTTCGCCATCCCTCCTATCTCGGTCTGGAACTGATTTTGCTGGCTTTTGGCCTTCACGCGCGCACGTGGGCGTGTTTCGCGGTGGTGCTGATTCCGCCAACCTTGGCGCTGCTGTATCGAATTCACGTTGAAGAGATCGCGCTGCGGCTGGCGTTTGGCGCCGAGTTCGAAGTGTATTGCCGGACCACAAAGAGGCTGATTCCGGGAGTGTATTAGCGCGAGACGGGCGATCTGCGGCAAAGAGCTGCAAGGTCCCCACTCAAGCCAAAAGAGGGCATGACTGGGCCACCCGCCTCATTTCTGTTTGGCGTTGTGTCTATGGGCGGAATGGCCTCAGCGGCTGAAGCCGCCTTTCACTTGCGAGCACGAGATGCGCGGGTTGAAACCCGCGCCTACCCCACGTCGATCAGAAAGACCAGGCGCAGGCGCCTTCGACTTCGCTCAGCCCAGGCTATTCGACTTCGCGGCTACGCCGGTTCGCTCAGGCTGACAAATCTTACTGATTGCGTGTAATCCATGCCTTGTCGCGCGCGGTCAGCTCTCTAAATGGACGGTGGCCATGGCGAGGGCGGCGGTATGCGTGAGCGAAAGTGAGACATGGGCGACGCCGAGCTGTCCGGCAATGGCACGGGCGCGGCCGGTGAGATGGAGGGTTGGACGCCGGCCGGGATCGCGGCGGACTTCCAGTTCCTGCCAGGAAACGCCGTGGTGAATGCCGGTACCGAGAGCCTTGGCGGCGGCTTCCTTAGCGGCGAAACGGGCGGCGAAGGATTCGGCGGCGTTGGCTTTTGTCCGGCAATAGTCGATTTCGGCGGGGGTAAAGACGCGGCGGAGGAATCGGTCGCCGTAGCGCTCGATGGAACGCGCGATGCGCGGCACTTCGACGAGGTCGATCCCGGTACCCACGAGCATGAGGCCACAGTAGCACAGCGAAAAACTTTAGCGGTGCGGCCGCTGGGCGTGCGCTGAAGAATTGCGGGGGAATCTCCGATGGGTCAGTGTACGCGGAATCCAGAGCATGAACCGAGACGCGGGGTGGGAGCTGAATCTGAGCGCGGGGTGCAGGGATGATGCTCCGCGGACGGTGCGCTTTCTGACAGGCGCAGTGATGGCGTGTGGAGGGTGCGTGCTGTCGCGGCGGTTCGAGACGGCGGACAGTGTGGCGATCGAGTTCGCGTTCGTGCGGGCGATGTGCGTGGAGATGTACGGGGTGATGATCGCGGCGGGGCTGGAGCTGACGGCGCAGTCGCATCACACGATGGCCACGCTGTGCCAGTGCACGCGGCAGACGCTCGAGGCAACGGCGGGAGACGCGGTGCGGGTGGCGCTGACGATCCGCAGGACCGGAGAGGGGCCGCGGCAGGAGCCGGGCGGGGTGACGAGCCCTCCGCAGGCGGCGTAGGACTATTTTCACCACGGAGAGGACTGAGGAGACGAAGGAATTCGTGTAGTCCCACTTCCGGTTCTGAAGCCCCTTTTCTTCAAAAAAGGGGCCTGGGCATTGGAATCAGCTTCTGCATGCGCAACAGGTTGCGGGCCGCCGCCGGGATGCGAAACTGCCGCTCCACTCTTGCCCTGCCCCGCAGCTATACCAACCCCATGCGGCCGTGCTTAACCCAGCCGAATTTTCCGCAACCTTGTAGTCTGTACGAAATGAGCAAGCTGTCGCACTTCGATGAGGCGGGCCACGCGCGGATGGTGGATGTGGGCGGGAAGTCCCCCACGCGGCGCGAAGCCGAGGCGTCGGCGTTTGTTGCGATGGCCCCGGAGACGCTGCAGGCACTGCCGCAGAATGCGAAAGGGAATCCGCTGGAAGTGGCGCGCATTGCGGGGATTCAGGCGGCGAAGCGCACCGCAGAGCTGATCCCGATGTGCCATCCGCTGCCGCTGAGCCATGTGGATGTACGGGCGGAGGCGACAGCGGAGGGGATTGCCATCCGCGCGTGGGCGGCGACGACCGCGCAGACCGGCGTGGAGATGGAGGCACTGACGGCCGCTGCGGTGGCAGCACTGACGATCTACGACATGTGCAAGGCGGCGGACAAAGGGATCACGATCCGCGAGGTGCGGCTGGAACGCAAGACGGGTGGCAAAAGCGGAGAGTACCTGCGCGAAGCTTCGCACAGATGAGTAGAGCGCGCTCAAGCCAGCGGAGCGCTTGAATAGCCGACCCGCCCCGACCGCATCGCACTGATGAAGCAGGACCTGCGTCAACAAATGACACAAGGGAAAGGGCGCCGCACAGGCATCCGGCAAGCGCGAAGGCTTCATCTTCTCCCTATAAGCGATGTTCCTGGGCCATAAGTTCCGTTGAAAGGGGGCGGCGAAGGGCTGGGACACATCCCAGGCAAGTCCAATTTTCCTTCAGGATGCAACCCCAGGATGTCCCGAGTATTAGTAACCGGCGGCGCCGGCTTTTTTGGCGGAATACTGAAGCGGCACTTGCTGCGGCAGCGCTATGACGTAACCAGCATCGATCGCGTGCCCGATCCAAGCTGGCACCCGCGCCTGACAAAAATCACCGGAGATCTTCGCGATCCGTGGCTGCTGAACTCGGCGTTCCGGCGGGGGCCATACGACGCGGTGTTTCACTGCGCGGCGATGTTAGCGCACGGCATGGGTCTGGACGAGGACGATCTGTGGGAGTCGAATGTGAACGCCACACGCATGCTGGCGGAGGCGTGCAAGGCATGGGGCGTACCGAAGCTGGTTTTCACTTCGACGAATTGCCTGTGGGCGAGCAATCCGGGCCATGCGATCCGCGAAGACGAGTCGCCGGCGCCGGCGGAGATCTACGGACGGTCGAAGCTCGAGGCCGAGTACCTGTTGTGCGGATACACGAAGCATTTCGACGTGGTGATCCTGCGCTGCCCAACGATCATCGATCGGGGACGGCTGGGGCTGCTCGCGATCCTGTTCGAATTCATCCAGGACGGGAAAACGGTGTGGGTGGTGGGCAATGGCGGCAATCGCTACCAGTTCATCTACGCGGAAGATCTGGTGCTGGCGTGCATGCTGGCGCTGCGGCCCGGGGTATCGGACATTTTTCACGTGGGATCGGAGAACGTGAAGACGCTGCGCGAGGTGTACCAGGCAGTCATTCAAGCGGCGGCCAGCACCTCGCGTGTGCGGTCGCTGCCGCAGAAGCCGACGCTGGCGGCAATGCGGCTGGCGCACCACCTGGGAATATCGCCGCTGGGGCCGTATCACTACCGGATGATTGCAGAGGATTTCCTGTTCGACACGACGAAAATCCGGGCGCGGCTGGGATGGCGACCGACGCTCACCAATGAAGAGATGCTGGTGCAGGCGTACCGCTATTACGAGAGCCGGCGTGAGGAGATCAGCGCGCGCACGAACGTCTCGGCACATTCGAAGGCAGCGCCGATGGGAGTGATTCGCCTGCTGAAGTGGGTGTCGTAGTGGGCCAGGCGCTGCGCAAGGCGCGCAGACTTCAGGACTGGCTGCCGGTGGAGACGCCGGGACCGACGCTGGTGGAGGAGCGGCCGATCCGCGGCGTTGTGCCGACGGCCGCGCCGCAAATCCAGCGCTGGGGATGGATGGAGACGGCGGCGCTGCTGGGATATGTCGCCGTTGTCGTGGTGGGCATCCTGTGGCACGAGCCGTGGGCGGATGAAGCGCAGGCGTGGCTGCTGGCGCGCGACCTGGGCTGGTGGAAGATGATGGCGCACGCGGTGCGCTACGAGGGCTCACCCGGGTTGTGGCACACCATCCTGTGGGTGCTGGCGCGCTTCGATGTGAGCTATGCGGGAATCCACTGGACTTCCGGCGCGATTGCCCTGGCCGGAGTGGTGGTGCTGCTCCGGTACTCACCGTTTCCATCGCTGTTGCGGATTCTGCTGCCGTTCGGGTTTTGGCTGGCATACCAGGATGCGGTGATCGCGCGGAGCTACGTGGTCTTCGCGGTGCTGGCTTTTCCGGCGGCAGCGATATTGCGTGGCATGATGCGCGA
>JASIAO010000529.1 GCA_030041955.1 Acidobacteriaceae bacterium
AGCTGCACGATCATGTTCTGCTGGCTGAATCCAAGCTGCACTTGCTGCGCAAAGCTGTGGTAATGCACGACCATCAGGTTGGGATTGAGTTCCGCCAGCCGGTTGCGCACCTGCTCCTCCAGACCAGGCACCGCGCCGCGCGTTTCGATCTCGATCGATTTCATATAGTGCGTGTTGATGAGGAACTCGGCATAGGACGCGGCTTCCGGAGTGGTGGGAGCCGGCGCCGGCCACTGTCCCGAGGGCAGGAAATACATGCCGTGGCCGACGTCATCCACATCGCCCGGCGACCAATACTGCGCGTTCTCTACCACTCCCACGATGGTGTAGATCGCGGGATGGGCCTGGTCAAAATCGCCGAAGTGCGCCCCGATGGGGTTCTGCCCGTGAAGAACACTCTTCACGAATCTTTCGTCCACAATCGCCACAGGAGCGGCGGTGCGGTTGTCGCTCTCCGTGAAATCGCGTCCCTCCAGCACCTTCGTGCCGATGGTCGCAAAATAGCTCGGGCTCACGCGCACCCAGGAGGTCAGGTTCACAGCCGATCCGGGCGGCGGAGCCGGCTGGCCGTCGATCCACACGTCCTCGCTGTAGTTATCGCCGTTCATGGGGCTCCACGTCGACTCCGCCACGTGTTCCACGCCGGGAATCTCCAACAGCGACTCATTCAGCTTGCGGTAAAAGTCGTCCAGCTGCTCCGGTTTCAGCCCCGAAGTCTCCGCATTGAACATGACGATGGTCCGGTGCGCGGTCTCAAAGCCGAAATGCTGATTCTGCAGCTTGCGCAGGCTCAGGATCAGCAGCCCCGCCGCGCACAACAGCACCACCGACACTGAAGCCTGCGCCACCACCAGCGACTTCTGCGCCAGAGTTTCGTGGCGGCCGGTGGCCCGGTTCGCGCCGCGCAGCGCCTCAATCGGATCCGCCTGCGCCGCTCTCCACGCGGGAGCCACGCCGAAGAGCAAACCGGTCAACAAAGAGGCGGCAAAGGCAAAGCCCAGCACCGTCAGCGAAGGGTTAGCGCTGATGCCGATAGGATCGTGCGCAAAGGCCAGGTGCAGGATGAGCTTCGCCCCGCCCTCGGCGACCACGACCCCCGCCAGCCCACCCACCAGCGCGAGCAGCAAACACTCCACGAGCGCGCGCCGCACCAGTTGTTTTCGCTGCGCGCCCAGCGCCGCCCGCACCGCAGTCTGCTGCTGCTGGGTCACGCTCCGCGTCAGCATCAGGTTGGCCAGATTCGCGCAGGCAATCAGCAGCACGAAGCTCGATATCCACAGCAGCAGGTACAGATCGCCCTTGTACTGCTCCTGCATGCGCTGCACGCCCCCACCTCCAGGCGTCAGCCGCAGATACTGGCGGGGGATCAGCGGCTGCTCGGCCGGGACCAGCTTAGCTATCGGGCTGCGCAAAAATGCCTGCAGTTCCACCACCATGCGGGCTTGCACCGCGGCCACGCTCGCGCCGGGCACCAGGCGCCCCATCAGATTCAGCCACTGCTGTTCACCCCGCTGGAGCAGATCCGCATCTCGCGGCCAAATCGCCGGCACCATGTGCAGCGGCATCCAGAAAGCGGGCGGCGTGGGACTCAAGCGCTCGCTGGTGAACCCCGGGGGAGCAATGCCCACCACTGTCACCGTCTGCCCATTGATCTGCCAGCTCGATCCAACTACGGCGGGATCCCGCCCCAGTTGCTGCTCCCACATCTGGAAACTCATGACCGCCACGGGAGGGGCGCCGGCGGTGTCGTCGCCTTGCTGGAGCAGCCGCCCCGCGTACGCGCGAAGACCGAGCACGTCGAACGAATTGCCCGAAACAAATTCTCCGTAAAACGGCTGGGCCGGATGGGTGCTGCCCGCGCGCCGCACGGCCATTTCGCGATCTCCGCCTTCGAACGCCGCCAGGCTGGCGAGGCCCCGCGTGTTGTCGCGAAATTCGGTGTACTGCGGATACGAAAACAGCGACCAGTCGTACGGCTTGCTGGTGTAAGTCGGCAGGCCCCCGTTGAAGCAGCACTGCTCGTTGTCGCCGATCCGCCACAGACCCGCAGGATCCTTCACCGGCAGCGACTTCAGGAGCACCGCGTCCACGAGCGTGAAGATCGCGGTGGTCGCCCCAATCCCCAGGGCCAGCGTCAGCACCGCCGTCACGGTAAATCCAGGCGACTTCCTCAGTTGCCGCAACACGGCCTTTAAATCGCTCAGCACAAGCGCTCTCCTCAACGTCGACTCGGATTCCGATTTGCGGTTCGCATCGGATCCTGGGCTGCCCGCGGAACGGGTCATGCGAAATACCCTGCCCATTGGTAGACATTGCACCCCGTTTTCCATTGCGCTGCCGTGCTATTCCATTGAAAACAAAACGCCTACTGGAATTCCTGGGCGGGCGACATGCCCAAGCGCGACCACACCTGTCCAATTTCGGACACACCTGGCCCGAAGATAGAGAACATGGCGAACGCGAGATAGCGAAACCGCTGTTAGGATGGCGGGATGTTCAAGCTGGGCAGACCGGAGACGGCCGGGCAGTGGATCGCACATATCGCACTGGGGATCGTGGCGCTGTTGCTGATCGGATGGATGGTTCGGGTGTACGTGCGGTAAGGGGGTAGCTGAGGTCGGGATTTCTGCGACAGCCGGCCGGCTCTTAGCCGACCGCTGTTTGGCTATCCTTCACGACTCCCCGTTCTCCGTTGCCGTTGCCGTTCCCCTCGGCCACAATGTCCTCCACGCGAATGTGCAGCAGCCGGCCAAGGTCCCTCAGCTTCTCCAGCCATTCATCGGAGGGCGGATTTTCGCGCAGATTCCGGTAGGTGTCGTACCACAGGTTCTGAGCCTGCCACAGATTCAGATCGAAGGGCAGTTCTCTGACGGTCCGCGCCACCAGCAGCGCGTTGTCCAGTTGCGGATCTTCCGGCAGCTCGTGCAGCTCCATCATGGTGCGCTTCATGCGCTGATCGACCACGTAGCTCAACACCGGCTTGTCCAGCGCTACCTGGTCCGCCCTGGCCAGATTCAACCAGTTCCGCGCCTGCACGGCGTCGATGGGATCGCTCTCCAGCGCCCGCTTCAGCCCGGCGTTGATGGCGAAGGTCGCGGCCAGGGTCAGCGCCTCCGGCCGCGGCAGGCCGCTCTGGCTGAGGAAGTGCAGCAGCGACGCCTGTTTCTCGTAGATGTTCGAGAGGCTGGTTTCCACCTCGCCGATTGTTCCCTTCAGCAGAATGTCCAGAATGCGCTTCTGTTCATCATGGAACAGGGAGCGGATCGAGTAGGCCTGCGCGCCGAAGTGCCGGTCGAAGCAGCGCACCACCTCGGGGAAATCTCCGCGGGTGACCGCATCCTTCGCGTCGGCCACAAACGCGTCGTACGCCGCGGTCTCCTCCGAGTCCCACCGTTTCACGACCGCCGTGATGTTCTGGTCGCCAAAATGGAGCACCGCAAACGCCAGCGTGTCTGACGCCTCAGTAATCTTCGAGCTGATCAGGGCCTGACCCATCACCAGCCGTACCCGCCCCGACGACACTGCTTCGTAAGCGATACGCCGCACTGCGTAGCAGAACAGGTTCGCCTCGTCGGGATAGCTGGTGAAGATCGAGCTGATCGCGTAGTGCGCCGCCACTTGTTCCAGGCCCACCTGCATAGGACGCACGCGGCGGTTGTAGACAGCGGCGCCATCCTCTTCCTGCGGAACGTTGCTCTTCGCCGCGGCCAGCCGCTCCACGAACTGCGCTTCCAGCCCGGCCGCAGGCTCGCCAAAGAGGTCCGCGGCCAGTTGGAGTACCCGGCTGGCGTAGGCAATCACCTGGACGGTCTCGATGCCGGAGATATCGTCGAAGAACCATCCGCAGCTGGTGTACATCAGCATCGCGTGGCGCTCCAGCTCCATTAACATCAGCGCCTGCGTCCGCTCGGCATCGCTCAGCGCATGCGAGCGGTGCGCCGCGAGGAAAGCGTCCCGCGATTCACGCGACCGGTCCAGGAGGACGTCGATATATTCATTCCGGGCGGCGCCCGGGTCGGTGAACAGCTTCTCTGCCATCGCCCGCACCATTGGCGCCACGGTGTCCCTCAGCCAGTCCAGCGACTCGCGCAGCGGCGCGCGCCATTTCTGATCCCATCCCGGGCGCCCGCTCGAGCAGCCGCAGTCCGATTGCCAGCGCTCCACGCCATGCGCGCAGCTCCACGAGGTGTCCTCGACAATCTGCGCTTCGTACCGCGGCGGGTGGTTCTCGAGGAACTCCCCGTAATTCGTGAGGCGCGCCTTATCTTTCGCGGCCCTTGCGCTCTGCTCCTGCACCCAGTGCAGCATCCACGCCAACGCCATCTCGCCATATTTGTGATGGTGACCGTAGCTTTCTCCGTCGGTCGCCACGTGCACCATCTGTGCGTGCTCGCCGTCTTCTTTGAACCCCGACATGAGCCGCTGGGCGAAGGCCTCGCCGCTGTTGAGCAGCCCCTCAAAGGCGATGGCCCGCGAACGCGGCCCGTCGTAGAAGAAGACGGCGATGCTCCGGCCCTCCTTCAGCTTCACCAGGTAGGGCCGTGTGGTGTCCACGCTGGCGTCCGGCGTCTCCAGCCATACCGGCTCGGCTTCCTGCTTTTGCTTCGCGCCGGCCCTGGCAGCGCCGGCCTTTCCCAGCGACCTGACACGCGCGCATTGGTGCGGCGCCAGCAGAGTGAATTTGATTCCGTGGTCCGCCAGCAGCTGCAGCGACTCCGTATCCACGGCCGTTTCCGGCAGCCACATACCTTCCGGCAGCCGCCCGAAACGGTCGCGGAAATCCGCAATTCCCCACCGGATCTGCGTAATCCGGTCCCGGGTGCTCGCCAGCGGCATGATCAGGTGGTTGTACACCTGCGCCATCGCCGAACCGTGCCCGGAGTAGCGCGCCTGGCTGCGCACGTCAGCGTGCACGATCGCGGCATGCACCCGCGGCGCATTCTCCTCCAGCCATGAGAGCAAGGTAGGCCCGAAATTGAAGCTCATCCGCGCGTAGTTGTTCAGGATCCGGATGATCTGGTTCTCGCGGTCCACGATGCGCGCTGCGCTGTTCGGCGCGTAGCATTCGGCCGTGATCCGCTCGTTCCAGTCGTGCCAGGGCGCGGCGGATTCCTGCGCCTCTACCGTCTCCAGCCACGGATTCTCCCTGGGCGGCTGGTAAAAGTGCCCGTGGACGCACATGGTTCGCTCGCCGGCGCTCATAGTTCTCCTCAGTACAGTGTCTATCGCACGGTTGGATCGCGCCACCATCCGGGTGCGCATTCCTAACGTAATTCATCGGCAGCATGCCTTCTGTGCGACAATGGAGCCATACGGAGCTGGGCCACGTTCCCGCGCGCTTTTCTCCGGGAGACTCTCTATGTTTGATAACCTCTTCAAACCCGAACACCTGCTCATCATCCTGGTCATCTGCCTGCTTATCTTCGGCCCCAGCAAGCTCCCTGGTCTGGGCAAGGGACTGGGCGAGGCCTTCCGCGGTTTTAAGGAAGGCATCAAGGGCGGTGAAAATTCAGACGCCGCGGCGAAGCAGGACACGACGACCAAGTCCGAATCCGCGACCCCGCAGGTGAAATAAGACCGCAGAGCCCGCAAAAGCTCAGGCCGCACTGCTCCTTATTTCAGCGAGCGTGCGGCCTTCGTGTTTTTTCGTTATCCACCGCTACGGCAATTCCTGAGTTGCTGTGTCCTTCTGAAGGTTGTGCAGGGTCGTC
>JASIAO010000530.1 GCA_030041955.1 Acidobacteriaceae bacterium
TGCTTGTCCACCGCCTCCATCAGCTCGTCGATCTTCGCTTCCCACTGCGCTTCGCCGTTCAAAGCGCCCAGCGCCGAGCCGCGGATCACCGCCACGTCGTCGCCCGGGAACTGATACTTGGTCAGCAGCTCGCGCACTTCCATCTCGACCAGATCGATCAGCTCCGTGTCCTCGACCGCGTCGCACTTGTTCAGGAAGACCACGATGTACGGCACCCCGACCTGGCGGGCCAGCAGCACGTGCTCCTTGGTCTGCGGCATGGGGCCGTCGGTGGCCGCCACCACCAGAATCGCCCCGTCCATCTGCGCCGCGCCGGTGATCATGTTCTTGATGTAGTCGGCGTGGCCGGGGCAGTCCACGTGCGCGTAGTGCCGGTTGGCCGTCTCGTACTCCACGTGCGCCGTCGCAATCGTGATGCCGCGCTCCCGCTCCTCAGGCGCGTTGTCGATCGAATCGAACGAACGAAACTGGTTCTTCGGATTGTGCTTCTGCAGCACCTTGGTGATCGCCGCCGTCAGCGTCGTCTTGCCGTGATCGATGTGCCCGATCGTCCCCACGTTCACGTGCGGCTTGGACCGGTCAAACTTCTCCTTCGCCATGTTTCTACCCTCTCCGTTCCTGCTTCAGATATCGCTGCTGCGAACTCGTCACAGTGTTTGTTGCAAAATCCTTACTTGCCCTGGTTCCGGCCGATGATCTCTTCGGAGATCATGCGCGGAGCCTCTTCATAACGCGCGAACTGCATGGTGTACGAAGCGCGCCCCTGGGTGGAGGAGCGGATATCGTTCACGTAACCGAACATTTCCTTGAGGGGCACCATCGCCTTGATCACCTGCGATCCGCCCACGTGCTCCATGCCCTCGATGCGGCCGCGGCGGGAGTTGATGTCGCCGATGATCGTGCCCATATGCTCTTCCGGCACGGTGACTTCGACGGCCATCACCGGCTCCAGCAGCACGGGATTGGCCTTGCGGGCCGCTTCCTTGAAGGCCAGCGAGCCGGCAATCTTGAAGGCCATTTCGTTGGAATCGACTTCATGATAGCTGCCGTCGTAGAGCGTGGCCTTGAAGTCCACCACTTCGTACCCGGCCAGAATACCGCCCAACGCGGCTTCGCGAATGCCCTGCTCAATCGGCTTGATGTACTCGCGTGGCACCACGCCACCCTTGATGTCGTTGATGAACTCGAAGCCCTTGCCCGGCTCGTTCGGCTCCAGGCGGATTTTGGCGTGGCCGTAGTTGCCCGAGCCGCCGGTCTGCCGGATGTACTTGCCCTCGGCTTCGGAGGCTCTGCGAACCGTCTCGCGGAAGGCCACACGAGGCTCGCCGACATTGGCTTCGACCTTGTGCTCGCGCTTCATGCGGTCGACGAGGATTTCGAGGTGCAGTTCGCCCATGCCGCTGATGATGGTCTGCCCGGATTCCTGATCGGTGCGGACCTTGAACGTGGGATCCTCTTCGGCGAGGCGGGCCAGAGCCAGCGCCATCTTTTCCTGATCGCCCTTGGTTTTCGGCTCGACAGCCACTGAGATAACCGGCTCAGGAAAATCAATCGCGCTGAGCGCAATGGGATTGTGCGGATCGCATAGCGTGTCGCCGGTCTTGATTTCCTTCATGCCCACGCAGGCGCAGATGTCGCCGGCAAAAATCTCGGTGATCTCTTCACGCTTGTTGGCGTGCATCTTGACCAGGCGGCCGACGCGCTCCGTGCGTCCCGAGCGGGGATTGAGCACCGTGTCGCCGGTTTTCAGGCTGCCCGAGTAGAGGCGGATGAAGCCCAGCTTGCCGTAGGGGTCGTTGATGAGCTTGAACGCCAGTGCCGAGAACGGCGCATCGTCCTTCGCTTCGCGGGTGAGCACCACGTCGTGATTGTGGGGATCGATACCGTGGATCGGCGGCACATCGAGCGGACTGGGCAGGTAGTCCACCACAGCGTCGAGGAGTGTCTGCACGCCCTTGTTCTTGAAGGCCGATCCGCAGAGGACAGGGAAAACCTTCATCTCGATGGTGGCGCGGCGGAGCGCAGCTTTCAGTTCCGCACCGGTCGGCGTCTCGCCCTCGAGGAACTTGTGCAGCATCTCGTCGTCGTTTTCGGCGACGGTTTCGATGAGCTGCATGCGGAAGGCTTCCGCCTTCTTCTTCAGATCCTCAGGGATGGGCTCTTCGGAATACTCGGCGCCCATGGTCTCGTCGTGCCAGAGGATGGCCTTCATCTCGATGAGATCGACGACGCCCTTGAACTTAGCTTCCGCGCCGATGGGGATCTGCGTGGCGACGGGCCGCGCGCCGAGGCGCTTGCGGATGGTGTCGATGACGTGCTCAAAGTCCGCGCCGGCCTTGTCCATTTTGTTGACGAAGCAGATGCGGGGGACCTTGTACTTATCGCCCTGGCGCCACACGGTCTCGGTCTGCGGCTGGACGCCGGAAACGGAATCGAAGAGAGCCACGGCGCCATCGAGGACGCGCAGCGAGCGCTCCACTTCGGCGGTGAAGTCCACGTGACCGGGCGTATCGATGATGTTGATCCGGATATTCTTCCAGGTGCAGGTGGTGGCGGCGGAGGTGATGGTGATGCCGCGCTCCTGCTCCTGCTCCATGTAGTCCATCGTGGCGGTGCCTTCATGCACTTCGCCGATACGATGGGTAATCCCCGTGTAATAGAGGATGCGCTCGGTCGTCGTCGTCTTTCCGGCGTCGATGTGCGCCATGATTCCGATGTTCCGGCAACGATTAAGCGGTACTTGTCGAGGCACGATACTCTCTCTTTGCTTCTGGCGGGCTTCATTGGCCCGCGGTTGATTCTTTGCTCTGAGCCCGACGCTCCGGGCTCCGCACTCTTACCAGCGATAGTGCGCGAAGGCCTTGTTGGCTTCGGCCATGCGATGGACGTCTTCCTTCTTCTTCATCGCCGCGCCACGGCCATTGGCCGCATCCAGCAGTTCGTTGGTCAGCTTGTCGATCATGCCCTTCTCGCCGCGAGCCCGGCCATAGCTGACCAGCCAGCGGATGGCGAGCGAGGTGCGGCGCTCGGGGTTCACTTCCACGGGCACCTGATAGTTGGCGCCGCCGACGCGGCGGGTCTTGACCTCGAGCAGCGGTTTGCAGTTCTCGACCGCCTTCTTGAAGAGGGTCAGCGCATCCGTGCCGCCGCCCTTCTGCTCCAGGTTCGTCATGGCGGTATAGAAGATCCCCTGCACGGTGGACTTCTTGCCGTCCCACATCATCGAGTTGATGAACTTCGTCACCAGGGTCGAGTTGTAGACCGGGTCGGCCGCCACTTCCCGCTTCGCGATATGACCTTTTCTCGGCATGTTCCCTTAATCCTTCAAGCTTTACCGCTCATCGCTGACGCCCGCGTCCTTCCTGAACGCTGAACGCTGTACGCTGAACGCTATTTTTTCGCGCCGCCCTTGGCGCGCTTGGCTCCGTACTTGGAGCGGCTCTGGTTGCGGTTGGCCACGCCGACCGAATCCAGAGTGCCGCGCACGACGTGATACCGCACGCCCGGGAGATCCTTCACACGGCCGCCGCGGATGAGCACGATGGAGTGCTCCTGCAGGTTGTGGCCGATGCCGGGGATATACGTGGTGACCTCGATGCCGTTGGTCAGGCGCACGCGAGCGACCTTGCGCAGCGCCGAGTTCGGCTTCTTGGGCGTTTGCGTGTACACGCGCGTGCAAACTCCGCGCCGCTGCGGCGAACCCTGCAGCGCCGGCGACGCCGTCTTGTAGCGGGGCGCCGTCCGTCCTTTTCTCACCAACTGATTAAATGTCGGCAAACCAGACTCCCTCTTCAGATACCGCTCAAACTCATGCGCGCACGCCCGTCAGACCGCTCCGAATGCGCGCCCAACCGGGCCGCACGAAGGTTCCGATCTGCTTCGCGTCCTCTTACCTTCCCTGCCCTGGACAAGAACTCTCGACGGTGACCGAGCGTGCCTCAAACCCCGCCTTGCGGCAGAGCCTACGGAACAGCCGATTCCGTTTCGAAGTTCCGGCCCGCATAGCTCGTCAAGGTGACGAGTGTCGCAGGCTCCGATGCGATCCAGCCGTGATGCTTACCCTGCCGATGAACTTCCGGCTCACGGCTCTGCTGCCAGCCATGCTCCTCCCTCAGCCACAAGCAGGAGGAAAAATGATTTAAGCAGCTTTTTGAGAATAGCAACAGTTCCCCGCAGAGTCAAACATTTGGCCTCAAAAACGGCAACAGGAGCGGGTTTGAGGGTGGTGGGGCACCCGAACGCAGCGGGAAATCCCCGAAAAGAGCCAGAGACGCAGGGGGAGCCAGACTGGTAGAGTCTCTCTTTCCGGAAGATTCATCTTCGCATGGCCCCGAGCACGGAACCGGGGCCGTGCGGTGGTACCCGTGACATCTACCACGAAAACTGAAACTCGGGTTGAGACCGTCCCCCGCTCTGCGGAGCGAGGCCGGCTTCTTCGGCCGGTCTGGATCGCCGCGCTGGTTTATGCGGGGGTGACGGCGGCGATCCTCGTAGTGGCGTACCACGCTGCCGGGGGGCATTTCGCTTTTCCGCTGGACGATACCTACATCGGGATGGCGATTGCGAAAAACCTGGCCCAGCACGGGGTGTGGGGCGTAAGTCATTATGGGTTCAGCTCTTCTGACTCGTCGATCCTGATGCCGGTATTGCTGATTGGAGCATACCGCCTGGTTGGTGTAGACGTTTTTGCTCCCCTGGCTCTGTCGTGGATCTTTGGACTGCTGTCGATTTTCGTGGCGGGACGGATGGCGGCGCGGTTCCTCAATCTCAAATGGCAGACGGCAACGCTGATCGCGTTTGTCCTGCTCACGCCGCTGTTTCTGGTCGGCGTGCTGGGGATGGAGCACTCGCTCCACCTGTTGTTGACGCTGCTGTTCCTGGACTATTTCTTCGACGATCCGCGAGGGAGTGAACGAGTCTGGCGGATCGGAGCGATCACGGCGCTGATGGTGGGCGCCCGGTATGAGGGTCTGTTTTTCGCGGCGCCGGCGTGCCTGATCCTCCTGCTGGAGCGGCGATGGAAGCCGGCGCTGGCAGTGGGGGTTGGGGCTGTCCTGCCGGTGGGTGGGTATGCTGTGTTTTCGATCGCGCACGGAGGAGCCTGGCTCCCGAATTCCGTGGCGCTCAAGGGGGCGCAGGTCCACCGGAGCCTGGTGGGCATGGTGGAGACGATGGCCGAAGTCGTCCAGAAGAACTACCAGGCTGGGGCGATGCACCTGATCCTGCTGCTGGCCGGGCTGGCCGTGGCGGCGGTCGCGCTGTTGCCTGAGTCCAGGCGGCGCGCGATCCCGGCGATCCTGGTCGTCGTGGCCGGGTGCTGCCACCTGTGCGCGGCTCGAGTGGGAGTGCTCTTCCGCTACGAGGATTACCTGATCGGGGCCGGGATCGTCTGCGCGGCGTGTGCGTTTCCGGCGCTGCAAAAGAGCGGGCGGCGAGCCGCGTTTCTGACGACGTATTGCCTGATTCTGGCAGCGGGCGGGTTACTGATGTTGCGGAGCCTGGTGGCGGGGTTGAACCTGCCGGTGTCGTCCAGGAACATCTACATGCAGCAGGTGCAGATGGCCCGGTTTTTGCACGAGTATTTCCCGCAGGGAACGGTGGCCGCAAACGATATTGGGGCCATCAATTACTACAACGACGAGCTGCACTGCTTCGACCTGGTGGGGCTGGCGAGCCGTGACGTTTTCACCGCCCGCCGCGAGGGGCGATACACGACGGAGTTCATCGGCGAGGATGCGGCGAAGCACCACGTCCAGATTGCGATTGTCTACGACTCCTGGTTTGCGAATCCGCCGCCGGGGATCATGGGTGGACCGGCGCTGCCGGCATCGTGGGTGCGGGTGGAGCGATGGAGGCTGCCGAAGGGGCCGACGGTAGGCGATCTGACGGTCAGCTTCTACGCTGTCGATCCGGCGGAGGCGGCGCCGTTGCGGAGCGCCCTGGCGCAGTTCGACCCAACGCTGCCGAAGGGCGTTACGACGATGGCGAATTGATTCCTGGAGTATCTGGTGGCGGCGGATGGAATCGAACCATCGACCTTGGGGTTATGAATCCCACGCTCTAACCAACTGAGCTACGCCGCCGGGCGGGGAGAAGCAAGTCTCATCATAACGGATGGCG
>JASIAO010000531.1 GCA_030041955.1 Acidobacteriaceae bacterium
TCTGCGTCGCGGTGCGGCTATTCGCGGCAATCGTGCCCGGGCCGCCGTATGGAGCGCCACTCCACGTTCCGTACGTTGCAAACGACTGGCTAAACGTCATGTCGAAGTAGACCTTATAGGTCTGATGGCTGCCGCAGAATGCCTCATTCACTACGTACCCTTCAATCTGCCGGTCGCCAACCACGCGGACCGAAGCGGCCATCGTGTGATTCAGCGTATGGCTGATGGGGACCAGAACGTTCGCCGGTTTGCCCGCAGGAAAGCTGAACTGGGCGATTCCGGTGCGATCCGTTGCGCTCAGCTCCACATCTGTATCCCAGCGCGCGAGGTGAACGCGATAGTAGCCGGGCGACGCGGCCTCATCGCTGTGCGAATAGGGCGACTCAAAATCAGCGACCTGCGTCTCCACTGGCCCGGTCGTCGGAGTGAAAAACACTTCGCCCTCGTTCGGGCAGCCGGGGCCGCTCATATGGGTCATGCTGAAACCCTGGATGGTCAGCTGGTTGTAGTGATAGCCAAAGCCGTTGTCTTCCGTATCGGGACTGAGCTGCACCATGCCGAAAGGCAGCGTGGCACCAGGAAACAGGTTGATCGTGCCGCCCGGACCTCCGCCGGTGCCAATGAACGGGTCAACGCTGGCGATGGGCCCTGAATCTGCGCTGCTCTGCGCGACAAGGGCACAGGTGAAGAGCGAAACAACGCCGAGCACCGCCGAAAACGCCGCGACCTTGCGGCCTGCGCTCATCGGCCGGGCAGAGGAGGGAGATGTTTGGCGTGATTCACCGGAAAGTGCCGTGCAGGGGCCGCGGAACGAAAAGAGCATATGCATCTCCTGAGTTTTCGGTCTTGATTTTGTCGGGCGGAACCGTGAACGACGCGGGGCCGAAGAGCGGATCCCACTCCAGCCTCACTGAAGGGACGCAGCGCCATTCTATCGTGATCCGACATATCTCGGCATGGTCAGCAACATCGGGCACGAAAAACCATACAGCCCCTGCGATACTCCGGGGCCTCGATCAGAACGTCTTCACGCGATCCTTGCCAGGGCCCGCGCCTTCGACGTGGATTCACGCACCATCAACTCCGGCTGCATCACGATCTGCGCCGGACAGCGCGCCGAGGGATGCGCAATGCGCCGCAGCAGAAGCTCCGCGGCGGTGCGTCCCATCTCGAAAAGGGGCTGGCGGACGGTAGTCAAACTGGGTGTGGCGAATCGTGCGCCCACTACGTCGTCGAACCCAATCACTGAAACGTCCTCCGGCACCCGCATGCCAACATCCCGCAGGGCGCGGATGGCTCCGAAGGCAGACGTGTCGTTGAAGCAGAAGATGGCGGTGAAATCGCGCCGATGCCGAAGCAGTTCCGTCACCGGCTCATAGCCCAGTTGCGGCGACCAGGTATTCGCTTCCAGAGACATGCAAATCGCCGGATCGATGGCGATGCCCATCTCCCGCGCCGTCTGAACAATGGATTGCCAGCGCTCATCGGTATCCGCTGTGAAGGTCTGCCCCCTCATAAAGGCGATGCGGCGGTGGCCCAGGTCCCTGAGATGGCGCAGTGCGAGAACCGCTGCGCGCTTGTGGTCCAGCACGACGTTGGTCACGTTCTTTGCCGCTTTGTGCCCCGACACGGAAACGATGGGCACATCCACGTTCTCAGGAAGCGGCGTGTTCACCAGCAAGAGCCCCTCGACGGCACGATCGAGCAGCATGCGCGGATAGTTTTCCAGCAGGTCCGGCTTCCAGTAATGCGAGGCGGTGAAATAGAAGTAGTGCTGATTGAGCAGATGCTGCTCGACGCCGTTCATCACCAGGGTGAAATACCCCTCGCCCAGCTCCGGAACGATCACGCCCACAGACATGGTGCGATTGCGCCGCAGCGATCGCGCCAGGTAGTGGGGGCGATAGTGCAGTTCTTTGGCTGCCTGCAGAATGCGGGCGCGGGTTTCCGGAGGGATGCTCTTCGCGGCGGGCGATCCGCTGATGACCACGGAGACCGTTGTCTTGGAAAGGGAAAGGTGCTCGGCCAGCGTCCCCAGCGTCACCCGTTGCTCGCCATTTGGAGCCTTTCGCTTCATTCCAGGCCTTCAAGGTCTCCTTCGTAATCCATCTTACGGGACTTGCTGCAGAAATTGATTGACAGCCGCAGGACCCCGCACTATTATTCTCCCGTCTTACAGAATCGATTCTGCGAATCGATTCTGTGAACCGTTTCTGTAGCATACTTCGGAGGATCAGATGAGGCAAGCGATAAAAATATTCTTCCTGCTGGTGGCCGCCACCGTATGGACCGCGCAGGTCCGCGCGCAGTCGGACCTCGCTTCCATCGCAGGCACGGTAAAGGACACCAGTGGAGCCGTGATTCCGGGGGCGCTCGTTCAGGTCACCAACACCGGAACCGGCGAAATCCAGACCGCCACCACTGACGGCTTCGGGTTCTACCGTATCGGCAGCCTTCCCGTGGGCAACTATACTGTGCGCTTCACCAAAGCGGGCTTCGCCACCCTCGACCGCAACGGCGTCACACTCCTCATCAGCCAGGTTGCCGAAATCGACGCGGTCCTGAAGCCCGGCACAGCCAGCGAAACCGTCGTGGTCACACAACAGGCCCCCATCCTGCAGACCCAGGATTCCACGGTAGGCACCAACCTTAACAGCGAGGCGGTCAGCGAGCTGCCCTTAAACGTGTCGGGAAGCCGCAACCTCTCGAATTTCCTGTTTGACTATGTTCCCGGCGTTGAAGGCTCCGATTACGACTCCCACATCGACGGCGGCGTCGCTTTCACCAAAGAAGTGCTGATCGACGGCACTTCGGCCGTATCCCAACTGGGCGGCTACATCAGCGAATCCCAGCCTCCCATGGAAGCGGTCCAGGAATTTGAAGCCGATACGGCCGGAATTACCGCGGATGCAGGCCGCAGCGGCGGAGGCGTCTTCCGCTATGAGCTCAAGTCCGGCACGAACGCGATGCATGGCTCGCTCTTCGGATTTCTGCACTCCACCGATCTCGATTCTGTCGGCGCCACCGGTCATCTGGACGCCATCACCAATCCGGCAAATGCGGATGCCTACCTGCGCAAGTACGATTCACTCTCTGACTGGGGAGGCAGCTTTGGCGGCCCAATCGTAAAGGACAAGCTGTTTTACTTCGGCGCGATTGAGCGTTACATGCAATCGATGTGGGGCCTTGGCCCGAACAGCCGCACCGTTCCCACCGACGCGATGATGGGCCTCGATTCCAGCGGCGGTACTACCAAATACGCGGATCTGAGTCCGATGCTGTCGCCCGGCGTACCCGTGCTCACCTACGGCGGCACCCCGGCCATCGACGACTGCGGCAACCCGGTCTACGTTGGCGCCATTGTCGACCCGGCGACGGCGGTCGGCGGCTCCTTTGGCTGCGTCTTTGTCAACAATCAGATCCCCACCAGCCGCATCAGCACCAAGACCGCGCAAATTCTGCAGCTTTATCACAAGTATTACCAGCCTGAATCCACGCTGCCGCAGAACGACGCCGGTCCGGCGTATCAGCCCGACCCCTGGTTTCATAACATGCAGAGCAGCATCAAAATGGACTACAACTTCAGTGAGAAGCAGCACATCGCCGGCTCCTTCTACTGGGACGACTACCCGCGCATCAACGCCGATCAGGGCGGCGTCTGGTCGCCGACCGCTCCCGACGGCGGCCCAATGGCCAATTCCTACTGGCACAACACCACCGCGCCTGGCGCTCGACTCAGCGACGCGTACATCTTCTCGTCGCATGTGGTCAACACCGTTTATGCCACATTCAACCGCTTCCGCAATCCCAGCATCGCCGTCTCCGAACCGGGACACTGGGATAGCGCTCTTGGGCTTCTCAACGGGGCCGGCAACTTCCCGCTCATTTATTTCGACTCCGGCATGTACTTCGGCGGCGCGAATTACCAGAACGGGTGGAACTTCTCCCCGCTCGGCAGCCAGTACAACGACTATTACGCGGGCAACACCTTCATCTACAGCGACGAGGTGAACTGGACCCTCGGACGCCACAATCTCAAGCTCGGCGCAGAGTTCCGCGCTATGCAGTTCAACTACCACACCGACGTGGGCACCTTCACCGGCGGATATCCAATCATCTTCGATCCGACCCAGACGGCACCCAACTGGTACGACTTCAACGCCTACGATCAGGTCGGCAACGCCTTCGCCAGTTTCCTGCTGGGCGATGTCTACAATGCCGAGAGCAACAATCCCGACAACGAATACGGCCGGCGCAAAGCCTTCTCCCTCTATGCCGACGACAATATCCGCGTGAATCCTAGACTCACCATGGATATCAGTCTGCGCTGGGATTACAACAACCCGTACAAGGAGAAGTACGGCCACTGGTCCAGCTTTGAGTTGAACCAGATGAACCCCGTCACCGGGGAGATGGGCACCTACGAATTCCTGACCAGCGGCGGCCAGTCCTTTGAGCAGCGCCAGGACCTGTACAATTACGCGCCGCACCTCGGCGTCGCGTACAAAGTGACCGACAAGACCGTCCTGCGCGGCAACATTGGCGTCTTCTTCGCCCCACTGAACATGAACACCTGGGGCGGCATTCCCTATCAGCAGGCCGGCAACGTGGGCTTCCATCCGGTGACTCAGGAAGGCAACTTTGAGTGGGACAACGGCTACAAGCCCACCTCAGTGCAGGAGAAGCTGGCCCAGTGGACGCAGGCCGATGTGGTCAGCATCGATCCGCGTGCGCTGACGCCCGGCAATACGCAGCAATATAGTGTGGGCGTGCAGCGCGAGCTTGACCGGCAGTCCCGCGTGGACGTGAACTGGATCCAGAGCCACAGCTATCACCTGCAGAGCGGCATCTTCCAGACCAACCAGCCCACCGTCGCCAACATGCAGAACTATGTCCTGCATGGAAAGTTCCCAGCCAGTTACAACGGCTACTGGGGCACCTCGGGGCCCGGATGGGAAGGCATTACGCCATACCCGCAGGCCGAAGCCGGCTATGGTCCGCTGCTCTCCGTCGCCAGCCCGCTGGGTAACGGCGACTACAAGAGCCTGCAGTTTACGGTGACGCGCCGCGTCCAGAACGGACTCTCGCTGCTCGCCAGCTATAACTGGTCGCGCACCCACGGCGACATCGACTCGGACTTTCAGGAACCCTGGTGGACCGGGTCGCTGCAGAACACTTACGACCTGAAAGACGAAGCGAAGGATATCTCGGACTTCGACGAAACCCACATCGTCAAGGGCTACATCATCTACAACCTGCCTTTCGGCCGCGGACGCCTGCTCGGGTCAGGCGTCGGCTACCTCACCAACGAATTCATCGGCGGCTGGGCACTTGACGGCGATTTCCACTACGACACGGGAACGCCCATCTCCGTTCACTCAACAAACTCGTACCCAGGTTTCAACGCGGTGTATGTCAATATCGCCTCCGGCTGCAACCTCATCGCCGGCCCGCAAAAACTCTTCGGCCAGCGCCTCAATAAGGCCTGCTTCAGCAACCCAGCCGCAGCGCAGCTTGGCAACGGCGGCAACTTCCAATCCCAGGTCCGCAACCCCGGCCTGGCAACGGAAGATCTCGGCGTCCACAAGAGCGTCGTCCTCGGCACGGAGGAACAATATAACCTCACCTTCCGATTCGAGATGTTCAACGTCTTCAACCGCGATCAGCTCGGCGGACCCGACACCAACATGAGCGATGCGACCTTTGGCCAGATCATCAGCTATGGTGGACTTGGCCCTCGCGTCGGTCAGTTCGGCGCCAGGTTCACTTTCTAACGCTTCACCCGCTCCGGGCAGTCCCACGCTGCCCGGAGCTTTCTATCTTTCTCCCGGAGCTACTGCGATGAACGCCTTCCACGCCACTCTGCCCGGCGATAACCCTCGCCGCACTGAGTCGATTCTCTCCGCCGCGCGCTCTCGCGTGCTGGTTCTGCTCTGCGTCGCCGCCGCCCTGGGCTGCTCCGGCTCCAGTAACAACACCGGCGGAGGCGGAGGGGGCACGACGCAAACAGCAACTCCGGCCATCGCCACTACGGCCGCACAGGGTGGTGCGCAGATCGTCACCCTCAGCGACTCCACTTCCGGCGCCACGATTTATTTCACTCTCGACGGCAGCACTCCCACCGTCAATTCGCCTCAATATTTCGCGCCCCTTCTCATCGCCTCCAACGAGACCCTGCAAGCTGCCGCCCTCGCCTCGGGCGACACTATCAGCCAGGTTGCCAGCCAAACCTTCTCGCCGAACATTGCCTCCGGAACGCTCGTGTGGAGCGATGAGTTCTCCAATTCCACCACTGCGAATGCTCAGCCCAACCCCTCTACCTGGACTTACGACACGGGCGCCGGCGGCTGGGGCAACGAGGAACTCGAGACGTACTGTTCCTGGGGCTCATCGACGTCGCCGTGCAGCGCCGCAAACCCCAACGCCTATGTCGGCACGGACGGATATCTCCACATTGTCGCGCAGCAACCCTCTGCGGGCGTCTACACCTCCGCACGCCTAAAGACCCAGGGGCTGTTCAGTTTCATGTTCGGCCGTATCGAAGCCAGCATGCAAATTCCTGAAGGTCATGGATTGTGGCCGGCGTTCTGGATGCTCGGGAGCAACATCGCGACCGTCAACTGGCCGGCCTGCGGTGAGCAGGACATCATGGAGCACATCAATGCACCCGTCCCCGACTGGGTCGCCGGCTCCGTGCATGGCACCAACCTCAACCTCACCACGGACTACCCGGCCACTAGCGGACAGACCTTCTCGGCATCGGACTGGCACACCTATGGAATGATCTGGACGAAAGGCCAGATCCAGTACTACATCGATTCCCCGTCGAACATCTATGCCACCTATACGCCCTCCAGCCAGAGCGGCGCCACCTGGCCATTCGACTCCGGCAGCGGCGCGTTCATCATCTTGAATCTCGCGGTGGGGGGCAACTGGCCCGGCTCGCCCAACAGCGTCACCCCATTTCCCTCTCAATTGCTGGTGGATTACGTTCGCATCTACACGAACTAACTGAGCCGCGGGATCCATGCCGTTCACAATACCCATGGCCCCTCCTCCGCTTACTGCGGAATCACAAACAACGTAATCGACGCCCCCGGAAACGTATAAGTGATCGTGCTCGTCGTTCCTCCACTGCCTGGCGGTGTCACCGTCTGGTTCCCCTCCGCGACAATCTGGTTCAGATTTGCGTTGCTGTACTGGAACACCTGCGCCGGCCCCGACGCCGTCACATTTTCGAGCGACAGCGTGCTGGTCAGCGCGCCATAAGTCTTGTTGATCACCAACACCGTCACCGCGTTGTCGCTCGAACGCATCGCGCCGTACACCGCGAGTTGATTCTGCGCCGTCGCGTTCGTCCCGGTTGCATCGCACGCTGAAGCTGCCGTTCCCGAGCACGATGCCAGCGCCATGTTCCCGAAGGTCGAATCGTTCCCGTCGTAGTTCCTGAAGATCTCAAACGCCATCAGTCCCGGAGTCTGCGTCGAATCCGGCGGACCCCACAGCGTCCCCAGGTCCAGCCCATACTGCCCGAAGATCCCCAGAACATCCGCCTGCGCCAGCGCCCCGTTAATGTTCTCGAGCCCGCCCCAGTTGTACTCGTCAATCGCCGTCTTCGTCCCCGGATAATCCTTCGCGACCCACGATTTCAGCATTGGAATCAGCTCCGGTGCCTGCAGCGGCACGTTGCAGCTCGTCGTGTAGTTCGAATCCGTGATGTAGTTCGGCTGCGGCTCGTTTGGATCGGTATATGTCGGGTCCCACAGCACGCGCGTCGAGTTCAGCCGCGCCTGCTGCTCGCCCGTATCGCCCGCCGTCGTCAGGCCCACCGAGCTCCCGTTGTAGGTCGCTGCGTAGTATCCGTGAATGTCCACGTAATCCAGCAGCCGCATCCCGTAGGCCGTCTGCGCGTTCGCAAACTGCTGCAGGTAGTACTCGATCATCGGCACCCCGCCATGCGCTTCGCGGTCCGTTGGATCGCTCCACGGCTGATAGCAGGGCCCGTGGCTCCATCCGTTCTCGATGTCCTGCTTCGAGTAAAAGTAATTCCACCAGTAATCGATAACCGGTCCGCTCACTTGCGCCGTTGGATCGATGGTCTTGATCGCCAGCGCCGTGCTGATCCCGCCATACGTCACCTCGTCGTACGTCGAAGGGCTCGGATGCACGTCCCTGTGCACCGCGTCCCACCACGCCGGCTCGTTATCAAGATCCCAGATGTTCACGCCCTTGCCCGT
>JASIAO010000532.1 GCA_030041955.1 Acidobacteriaceae bacterium
CTGCGCATGCGCTGCGGCGACGGCAGCCGTCGCTGGATTCGCCTCGACGCCAACCCCTGGATTCACAACGGTCAGTTTCTCCACGCCCGCTGCTTTGTTCTGGACATCACTGAGAAGAAGCGGGCCGACCACGCCCAGATGAAGCTGGCGGCCATCGTCGAATCTTCCGACGACGCCATCGTCAGCAAAGACCTCAATGGCATCATCACCAGCTGGAACGCCTCCGCCGAACGCATCCTCGGCTGGAAGGCTGAGGAGATTATCGGCAAGCCCATCACCACGGTCATCCCACCGCATCTTCACGGCGACGAAGTTGAAATCCTCCGCAAAATCAGGGCTGGCGAGCGCATCGCGCATTTTGAAACCGTCCGCGTTACAAAAAGCGGCGAGCTCATCGATGTCTCGCTCACCATCTCCCCGGTTCGCGATCCCAGCGGCACCATCGTCGGCGCCGCCAAAATCCTCCGCGATGTCACCGAGCAGAAGCGGCTTGAATCCGCGCTCCGCACCACCGAGCGCCTCGCCTCGGTCGGCCGCCTCGCCGCCACCGTCGCTCACGAAATCAATAACCCGCTCGAGGCCATCACTAATCTTATTTACCTTGCGCGCCTCGATCCCGAGGTTCCCGACAGCGCCCGCAATTGCCTCATAGCGGCCGACGAAGAACTGCAGCGCGTCTCGCACATTGCCCGCCAGACCCTCGGCTTCTATCGCGACACCAGCTATCCCATCATGATTCGCATCTCCAACGCCATCGAGGATGTGCTCGCCGTCTACGAACGCCGTCTCCGCAGCAAGGACATTACCGTGCTCCGCAAAGTCCCGCGGGAACTCACCGTCTGCTCGCTGATGGGCGAATTCAAGCAGATTCTCTCCAACCTGGTCTCGAATGCCATCGACGCTTCCGCGCAGCGCAGCACTATCCGCATCTCTGCCTGGGAAGCCTGCCATCCCGTGACCAAAGCGCCCGGCATTCGCCTCGCGATCGCCGATCAGGGCGTCGGTATTCCCGCGGCCAACCTGCGCCGCATTTTCACGCCGTTTTTTACCACCAAGAGAGATTTCGGCACCGGTCTCGGCCTCTGGATCGCCAAAGACCTGCTCCAGAAGAAAGGCGGATCGATCCGCTGCTGCAGCCGCGTTGCCAGCGCATCGCAGGGCAGATCGGGAACCGTGATGATGGTCTTTCTGCCCACCGTCACCGATCCCAGCGCTTGCGAACAACCCGCCGCCGCCTGATTCCGACTTTTTCTATTTGCGCCCGAAGAGCGAGAATCCCCGCTTCGCGCTGCCATCGGCAATTCCGAAGCGCTTACACATCTCTGCGTAGAGAAAGCCGCGCCCCGGCCGATACGGCTGCACCCACTCGCCATCGATCACGAACTGCGGAATCGCGCGTTTGCCCACCTTCGCGAACACCTCGTCCGCCGCGCCCGGCGTCTCCTCGATGTCGATCTCGATGTAGGGAATGTTATGGGTCTCCAGAAACCGCTTCGCTTCGCGGCAATCGCGGCACCAGGAGGCTGAATAGACAAGGACCTGCACGTGATTCATCGTATCGCAACGCCAATGCGTCCCGGCGTGACGAATCTCACGCTCAGTGACCGTCCAGCGTAAACACCACGTCGATCCTGGTTTCCACTTCCACCGGCTCCCCGTTCAGCATGAACGGACGGTAGCGCGCGTGCCGGATCGCCTCCACCGCTGCGCCCACCAGCAGCGGCGGACCGCTGACTACGTGCAGGTTTTCAATCCTTCCCTCCGTGGAAATAATCGCAGTCACAACCACCGTCCCCTGCGTCCGCGTAGCCAGCGCAACCGCCGGATATTGCGGCCGGATGGGCACAATGAGCTGTCCGGCGGCCACGCCTGCGGAAACGCGCACGGGACCCGCCGGACGCACTCGCGGCACGACCGGCTGCGGCATCGTCGGCCCGGACCATGGCACGTTCGAAGGCCCATTTCCCTGGCCGATGTTCACGTTGTCGGCAATCCCCACCTGCGGCGGCTGGTCCCCGGCCATCGCAATTTGCTTCGGAATATGCCCCGGCGCCGTAATCGTGGTCAGCAGCGTCTGCGGACGCGCCATCGCCGCGTTCGTCGCTCTCTGCTCCACCACTGCCGGCGCTGGCGGAGGCGGAGGCGCGAGCAGCCGCATGTCGAGATATCTGCGCGGCAGCGTATCCGGATATAAATACGGAATCAGCGCCAGCGTCGCCACCATCGTCGCTTCCAGCACCGTGGTTCCAACGGCGTACCTCCGGCTGTGCGTGCGAATCCGCCCAACCGACTCCACCAAACTGTCTTCAAACATAATCTCCCTCCGTTCATTGCGGAGAGAGCGAGGGAACGGCGGCGAGCAGGTTAGCTCACCGGTGTTTGCAGCAAATAGACAACAGCTCGCGCGCCGAGGTTCCCGAAAAGAGCAGGGAACACCGCGCAAGATCTTGCCCACGAGAACTGAATTAGCATGCGAGCATGGCTCGCGACCTCACCGCCGACGACCTGAAATCGCTGCTCAAGCTACGCCCGCATCCCCGCGAGGGCGGTTGGTTCGCGGAAACCTGGCGCTCCGACGAGACCATCCCGCATTCGGCGCTCCCGTCGCGTTATTCGGGCCCGCGCGTGGCCGGCACGGCCATCTACTATCTGCTCGAGCCGCAAAATTTCTCTGAGATGCATCGCCTGGCCTCCGACGAGGTCTTTCATTTCTACCTCGGCGATCCCGTCGAGATGCTGCAGCTCGCGCCGGGCGGCTCTGGACGTCGCATCGTCCTCGGCCCGGACGTCGCCGGCGGCATGGCGCTCCAGGCCGTCGTCCCGCAGGGTGTCTGGCAGGGCTCGCGCCTCGTTCCCGGAGGACGCTTCGCGCTGCTCGGCTGCACTGTCAGCCCCGGCTTCGACTACGCCGACTACGAAGCCGGCGCCCGCGCGGTCCTCAATCGCGACTGGCCGCATTGGCAGGAAACGATCGCGCTCCTCACGCGAAACGATTGAGCATACATCCTGAGCCTGCACTGTCTGCACAGCCCGCTTGACGGCGCGCCGGGCGAAGCCTATTGTGTCCTGAACCCCATCGGAAAGCTCCCCAGTTCACCGAAATCTTGGGTCAGGTGAAGTTTATGTCTGCTCCAGGCCCGGTGCTCGTCCCTCCCGATACGCGATCCTACCTCGACCACTACAAGGATGGCTCGTATCTCGAAAAGAACCCCACCTGGCACGTCGAGGAATCGCCGTTCAAGGTGAAGTACATTGCGCAGCTCATGCGCAGGAACTCGCTACAGGCCCATTCCGTTTGCGAGGCAGGCTGTGGAGTTGGCGAGGTCTTGCGATTGCTGCAGCTGGAAATGCCCGCCGATACCGACTTTACCGGCTTCGATATCTCGCCGCAGGCGCATCAGTTGAGCGAAGCCCGCACCAATGCGCATTTGACTTTCGAGCTGGCCGACATCACGCGTGAGACCGAGCGGAGCTTCGATTTGTTGCTGGTTCTTGACGTGATCGAGCATCTGGAGGACTACTTTTCTTTTCTGCGCGCGGTGCGGAGGATTGCCCGCTACAAGATCTTTCACTTCCCGCTCGATCTTTCCGTGCAGGCCGTGGCGCGCAGGGACGGTCTGCTGAAGCGGCGCAGAGATCACGATCACATCCACTACTTCTCCAGGGATACCGCCTTGGCGACGCTTGAGGATACGGGCTATAAACCGCTGGATTATTTCTACGCCCCGCGTTCTAACGAGATCGGGCCGAATCTCATCCAGAAGCTCTTCCGTGTTCCACGGGCGATGCTCTTTGCCTTTCACCGCGACTTCGCGGTGCGGCTCCTCGGCGGTTATTCGCTCATGATTCTGAGCGAATGAGCGCGGAGGCGCCCCACGCAGCACATTCCGGCGACGGATGCGGAGCTCTCTGTATTCTGCCGCTCCTGGCTGCCGTTGACGCCCCATGCCTGGAAAGCTATTTTCCGCCGTGACACTTGACGTCAGTGCGCCGTTTTGCTGGAATCTTTCGCAACCTCCTACTCCTTCATCCCTCTGCCG
>JASIAO010000533.1 GCA_030041955.1 Acidobacteriaceae bacterium
GTGGAGACGGCGCAGGATAAGTGAGAGTAGTTGTGGGTCGCTAGTTGTTAGTAGAAGGGTCAGGACTCACGCTGAGTGGAAATCAGAAGCTAATAACCAGGAGCTAAAAACTGGGGAATGCTTTTATGCTGCATACGTTCGTAGCACTTGTGGAAGACAGGCCGGGCGTGCTGACGCGCGTGGCGTCGCTGTTCCGGCGGCTGAACATCAACATCGTCTCGCTCACGGTCGGCCACTCGGAGCGCCCGGGGGTGTCGCGGATGACGATTGTCTGCGAGGCGTCGCCGACGGCGGGGCACCGCATCGCGGCCAGTCTCTATAAACTGGAGAATGTGCTCCAGGTGGACGACATCGGCCAGCTGTCGCACGTGGCGCGGGAGCTGGCGCTGATCAAGGTGGCGGCGACTCCTAAGACGAGGTCGCAGGTTTTCGAGCTGGCGGAGGTTTTCCGGGCGCGGATTGTGGATTTGGCGCCGGAGTCGATGATGATCGAGATCACGGGCGTGGAGAGCAAGATCGAAGGGCTGATCCAGGTGCTGAATGAGAACGGCGACCGAATCCTGGAGATCTCGCGCACGGGACGAATGGTGATGCGTCGCGGGCAGCATACGAGCAAGGTGCTGGAAGCGATGCGCGTGCCGGGGGTCGAGACGGTTGCGGAGTTCAAGGCGGAAGAGGAAGCTTCCGCGCCGAGCGATTTGCTCATGGCGGAAGAGACAGGGCTCAGGGAATAGGGTATAGGGTGTAGGGAGTAGGTTCTGGCCCTGCACTTCGGGCCTTAGAGACGAAGAATTGCCCTGCACCCGAATTCCTACACCCTATTCCCTACACCCTAAAATTTCGAAAAGGAAAAGAGAATGGCAAAGACTTATCACGATCATGACGCCGATTTGTCGCTTATCCAGCAGAAGAAGGTGGCCGTTATCGGCTACGGATCGCAGGGGCATGCGCACGCGCTGAACCTGCGGGATTCGGGCGTGGAGGTGCGCGTGGGGCTGCCGGCGACGAGCAAATCCGTGGACAAGGCGAAGAAGGCAGGGCTGGAAGTGGTCCCGGTGAGCGACGCTGCGGCGTGGGCTGACGTCATCATGATCCTGACGCCCGACCACTCGCAGGGCGAGACCTACGCCAAAGAGATCGCGCAGCACATGAAGAAGGGCAAGACGATCATGTTCGGGCACGGATTCAACATCCGCTTTGGGGCGATCGTGCCGCCGGCGGAGATTGACGTGTCGATGGTGGCGCCCAAAGGGCCAGGGCATCGCGTGCGTGAGGTATTCACGGAAGGCGGCGGCGTGCCGTGCCTGATTGCGGTACAACAGAACGCGTCGGGGCAGGCGAAGGAGCTGGCCCTGTCGTATGCCAAGGCGATTGGCGGAACGCGCGGCGGCGTGCTGGAGACGACGTTTGCCGAGGAGACGGAGACGGACCTGTTCGGCGAGCAGGCGGTGCTGTGCGGCGGGACGGCGGCGCTGGTGAAAGCCGGATTTCAGACGCTGGTGGACGCCGGATATCAACCGGAGATTGCGTACTTCGAGTGCCTGCACGAACTGAAGCTGATCGTGGATCTGATGTATCGCGGGGGGCTGGCGTACATGCGGTACTCGATTTCGGACACCGCGGAATACGGCGACTACACCGCGGGACCGCGCATCGTGACCGATGCGACGCGCGCGGAGATGAAGAAGCTGCTGACCGAGATCCAGAACGGGACGTTTGCAAAGAAGTGGATTGAGGAGAACAAGACAGGGCGGAAGAACTTCGAGCAGATGCGGAAGAACGAAGCCGGCCTGCTGGTGGAAAAGGTGGGCGCGGAGCTGCGTGCGGCGATGCCGTTCCTCGATCCGGTGGTGGTTAAAGACGGAACTCCACAGCCGGCAGTACAGTCGGAGCCGGTGAACGCGTAACCGATCGATTCCGCGGCGGAAGGGCCATTGAGGGCCGATCCGCCGCAGCTCATCCCCACAGCACGCCCGCTCGCTGGCATTCACAGATTGCAGTTCGCACGGTTCGGTTATCCTCCTGGAAAGGGGTGAACCATGGACGCCGTATCTCCAGCGGCTGCCACAGCCACCGCTGCCCCGCCAACTCCGCTGCCGGAGATTGTCGCAGCGCTGCGCCGCGTTTCCGCATTGCATGGACTGACGGATTGCGAGCTGGAGTGGCTCGCGACGAACTGCGAGGAAATCACGGCCCCCGCAGGCGCGCCGCTCTTTCGAGAGGGCGATCCGGCAACGAAGATGTCGATCCTGCTGCGAGGCGACGTGCACGTGCGGCGCTCGCAGGGCGATATGGCGCTGTTCGTGGCGCGCTCCGGACAGATCACGGGCGTGCTTCCCTTTTCGCGCATGAAGACGCACGGCGGGCAGGGCTACGCGTCGTCCGATGTGTGGGGCTTGCAGCTCGACCGGGAGCGCTTTCCGGAGATGCTGCAGGCAATTCCGTCGATGGGGCAGCGCTGCGTGACGGTGCTGCTGGACCGCGTGCGTGAGATGACGCGGCTGGAGCAGCAGACGGAGAAACTGAATGCGCTGGGCAAGCTGGCCGGCAATCTGGCGCACGAGCTGAACAATCCTGCATCGGCGGCGCAACGTGCGGCTTCGGGCATGCTGGAAGAGCTGCGCACGCTCGGGCACCAGAAGTTTCTCCTCGGCGGTCTTTGTCTGGATGAGGCGCACCTCCAGGGCATTCG
>JASIAO010000534.1 GCA_030041955.1 Acidobacteriaceae bacterium
GCAATCCGAATCATCAAGTCCAGCAAACCCAGTCTCCGCATGTTCCGGTCCCTTCCTGGCATATGCATGGAATCCGCTGATTCACGGAGAGTTGCCAAAGGGTAACGGGAAAGAGCAAAAAAACCCCTGTTCAAGTGTTAGTCAACAGCGCTAACATTCTTCACCGGACGGCCCCTCCTGCCCTCCGGACCCGGATCAGGTAATCCCGGACCCGCCCGGCACCAGGAGCTGGCTCAACCGCTTCGACGGCTGGGAGGATTCCGGCCTGCCGCCCGGTTGCAGCCGGTCAGCGCCATGATCGGCCGCACGCAAGGGTGGCTTCCCGGCGCGCGCCTGGCCCGAGAGCGGGACTTCGAAGTCCCGAGGCGCACTATGAGCTCTCTGATGAGCTATATGTACGTTGTCTGGATCGTGTGGGCAGCCATCATCACGATCCTGCTGATCCTTCTTCTTTACCGATCCAACCTTACCCGCTACGAGGAGGACCAGATATTCCTCGACGATGCCGCCAGCCACCAGCAGCATCAGCAGGAGGAAATTCTGGTAAAGGTCAACAAGATCCAGCCTCTGATTCGCGTGGTCACCGGCGCGACCTGCCTTCTCACTGTCGGCATTATCGGCGTCTACGTATGGGACGCTGTGCAGCACCTGATGTAAAGTCTGCCCAACACCCGGCGCTGCCCGCCCCGGTTGCGCCGGGCGCCAGTCAAATTCGCCTCGAACGTCCTGAGTTCACCCTCGGAGCGCTCAGGCAGTACCACTCTGTTTCTCTCATTACACAATCCCATTCTGCCCAGCATCGCAATTCGTATCATTATGAAAAGCGCTCTCGCCGTCCTGCTTTGCCCGCTCGTCCTGGTTGCTGTGTCTGGCTTTGGCCAGCAACAGCCGCCGCCGCAGGAAGTCGATCAGTGGCATCTGAAGAATTACCCGTTCGACAATCCCAACCTGCCGGTGGAGCAGCGCATCGACAATCTGCTCTCGCTGATGACTATCGACGAGAAGATCGACTGCTTCGGGACCGATACCGGCGTGCCGCGGCTGGGCGTTCCCAACATCGGCAGCTCCGAAGGCATCCACGGCCTGGTGCAGCGACAGCCGCGCCCGGGCCGTCCGCCGATTCCCACGACGCAGTTTCCGCAGCCACCTGGGATGGGCGACACGTGGGATCCCGATCTCGTCCGCCGGGCTGGAGACGTAGAAGGCTATGAAGCCCGGTACATCACGCAGACGCCCAGGTACAACCGCCAGGTTCTTATGGATTGGGGACCGCAGTCGGATCTCGCCCGCGATCCTCTCTGGGGACGCAGCGAAGAGGTCTACGGTGAGGATCCGTTCCTCAACGGAACCATGGCTGTTGCTTTCGTTCAGGGGCTGCAAGGCGACAATCCGAAGTACTGGCAGGCCGCGGCTCTGCTGAAGCATTTTCTGGCGAATGAAAACGAAGACGACCGCAACATCTCATCCTCGAACTTCGATGAGCGGCTCTTTTGGGAGTACTATTCGGTCCCGTTTCGCATGGGATTCCAGGAAGGCGGGGCGCGGGCGCTGATGGCCTCCTACAACGCGTGGAACGGCACGCCGATGGCGATCAATCCGGTTCTGCGCAGCGTGGTCATCGACAAGTGGCATGCCGACGTAATATCCAGCGACGGCGGCGCGGTGACGCTGCTGGTGGATGCGCGGCATACTTTCCCCAACCAGGAGGCCGCAGTCGTCGCCACGTTTCACGCCGGCATCAACCAGTACCTCGACAAGTATCGCGACGAGATGCACGAGGCGCTGAAGAGTGGACAGATCACGGAAGCCGAGATCGACGATGCTCTCCGCCGCAAGTTTCGCATCGAGTTCAAGCTCGGTCTGCTGGATCCGCCGGACATAGTGCCGTATACGAGAATCCGGCAGACCGGCGACGAGCCTGCCCCCTGGGATACCGAACGCGACCGCTCAGTCTCGCGGAAGATCGCTCTGGAGTCCGTGGTTCTGCTGAAGAATGAGAACAGCTTTCTACCGCTGGACAAAAACAAGATCAAGTCCATCGCCGTGATTGGCCCGCTCGCCGACGTCGTCCACTGGGACTGGTACGGAGGCACGCCGCCCTACGCGATCACGCCGCTCCAGGGCATCCGAAACGAAGTTGGCCCCAACGTAAAACTGAACTACGCGCCCGACGATTCCATAGCCGATGAGGACCAGGCTCTGATGGCTGCAAAGGAGTCCGACGTTGCCGTGGTGGTGGTGGGCAACAATCCTACATGCGGCGACGAGGCGCATGCCTGGTACAGCAGTCCCGGCCATGGCGGCGGCATTACCCTGCCCTGCACGGTTCCGAGCGACGGCCGCGAAGGGCGTGACCGCGAGACGATTCATCTTTACCAGGAACAGCTCATCAAGCAGGTGTTCATCGAGAATCCCCACACAGTGGTGATACTGATCGCCAGCTTTCCCTTCGACATCAACTGGACCGAGGCGAACGTGCCGGCGATTCTTACGATGGCCCAGTCGTCGCAGGACGAAGGTACGGCGCTGGCGAAGGTTTTGTTTGGCGATTACGATCCCGGCGGTCATCTGGTGCGAACGTGGCCGAAATCGATCGATCAGCTCCCGCCGAAGATGGACTACAACATCCGCGACGGATTCACCTACATGTACTTCAAAGGTAAGCCCCTTTATCCTTTTGGATTCGGCCTCAGCTACACCACTTTTAGATTTTCGGATTTGCGCACCAGCTCGCCGCGTCTTGCAAAGGACGGGACCGTGACCGTGAGCGTGGACGTGACCAATACCGGCAGCCGCGTGGGCGACGAGGTCGTCCAGCTCTACGTGAACTGGCCGCATTCGGCGGTCGAGCGGCCCAGGGAGGAGCTGGAGGGATTCCAGCGCGTCACCGTGCAGCCCGGAGAGACGAAGGCCGTTTCTATTGAGCTGCCCGCCTCGCTCCTTGCTTACTGGGACGTAAAAGCCAGCGCGTTCCGGGTGGAATCTGAGCCCGTCCGCGTGATGGTTGGCGACTCTTCGGCAAGCCTCCCGCTGAGCACGCCGCTGCAGGTGAAATAGCAACTATGATTCGTTCCTGGCGTGTGGGATTGCGCTTCGTTCTCGTGATCGTCGCGGCGTTTTTGCTTTGGTGGCGCCTCGCTCCGCACCACTTCTTCAGACCGCGCGGCTCCAACTCCATCCCTGATCTCTCCGTCACCAGTCCGCTGAATCAGGGCGGCGGAGGCGCGGCGCCCGTAGACGCATACCCGATCTACTCGGCGCTCTATCAGGAGCCTCAGCAGGAGCCGCTGGTGTTTGCAGCGGATTCCGAGACGGATATTCCGCAGGTCGGAGCCAGTTGTCTCAAGCCGACCACGGCCGAGGAACGCGAGCTGACCGATGCGTTTGTCGCTGCGAACCAGCAGAGTCAACGTTGGGAGCCAAAATTCACCATCCCGGCCGGATATCGGCTGCTTACGCGCGCGGAGGCGGCACAGGTGCAGAGCTGCCTCGACAAGCGCGGGCAGGACGCAGCCAATTGCGCTGCGTGGCGCAACATCCGGCACATACGCTACCTGGGAGTTCCGGGCTTCGACCACGATCATTCCCGCGCACTGGTCTCTGTGATCAGAATGTGCGGGAGCTTCTGCGGAAGCGGAGGGATCTTCGAGGTTGAGAAGGAGGGTAGCTCCTGGACCCGTGTGGCGTCGACCGACTTTACGCGCGACTGCAGCTGGATGTACTAGGTGCAGCCACTGGCTGCATAGAGAGCGCGACGGTCAGCGGGGTACACGTTCTTAGCCGTTCGGCAGAGTGATTACTCGGCGCGCAGCGCTTCGACTGCGTTGACACGGGCGGCGCGAGCAGGGCGCCGGCGGCGACTGCCGTGTGCCGCCGGTGGAAGCGGAGCTTAGGTTGCTGGTTTCTCGATGAATCGACCGACCAGCGCGGCGCATTTTTCAAGGAATGCCTTATCCTGGGGAGAAAAGGCCGCCAGGTCATGGCTGTCAATGTCGATCTCACCCACCACCGTGCCATGGGCCCGTATCGGAACGACGATTTCGGATCTGGTCTCCAGCGAGCAGGCGAGATAGCGCGGATCGGACCTGACGTCATCCACAATCACCGTGTCATTCCGCTCGACGGCTGCTCCGCAAATCCCTTGAGCCACGGGGATGCGCACGTGCTCCGTCGGCGCTCCATGAAAAGGTCCGAGGACAAGCGTCCGGGGATCGCCGGGGTCGATCATATAAAAACCGGTCCAATGGTAGTAAGGCAGATGTTTCGGAATGATCTCGACGATGAAGCTCTGCAGAGCGGCGAGATCGTGTGCGGATCCAGCGAATTGGTTCACTGCAGAAAGAATCAATGAAAACGTGTCTTCGGACATAACTCTGTTGCTTACAGGTTGAGGTGGCAGGCGAATCAGCGCCATCCGGATTCAGCACCACGTATTATTTTGCATCCCGATTGCAATGGGAGTCTGCGCGTGTGGCTACCTTCTCGGCTCATACCGCATCGCCACCGCCCCCGAGCCTAATTCCATCCGGCTCAACAGCTTCAAGTCGACATGCTTCGATAGCCCCGCGAACAACGTGGGCCCATGGCCCGCCAGTCTGGGGTGCACCACGAACTCGTACTCATCGATCAATCCCAGCTCGGCCAGCGCCAGCGGGAGCTTCACGCCTCCCACGAGCAGTCCCTTGCCGGGCCCCCGCTTGAGCTGCTGAACGGCCTTCCCCAGATCGCCGCGCACAAGCTCCGCATTCCAGTCGACGCGGTCCAGGGTGCTCGACACGACGTACTTCTTTGCCGCGTCGATCGTCCGGGCGAAGGGCTCCATCCAATCAGGCCGCGCTCCCGCCCGCGCCGGCGGCCGCCACGCTGCCTCCATCATTTCGTAAGTCACCCGGCCAAAGAGGAGGGCATCGGCCTGGTTGAGGTTCTCGACCGCGTGACGATGCAAGTCTTCATCCGGGATGATTGCTCGATGATCGCAGCACCCGTCCAATGTGACGTTAATGGAATAGCGAAGGGGTCGCATGACCCAAGAGCACCGCCGATGACGCTTGACCTCCGCACGTTGCTCTGGCGTCAACGCGAGTCGATTCGGAATCCCCGTTTCGGCCGATTCCGCACACGCCGAATATACA
>JASIAO010000535.1 GCA_030041955.1 Acidobacteriaceae bacterium
GCCTGCGCCGCGCGGCAAGATGGCCGCGCCGAGATCGCGGCAGGCGGCGATGGTGGCTTCGACGTCGGCGGCATCGTGAGGAAGGACGACGCCGATGGGAGTCTGGCGGTAATTGGAGGCGTCGGTCGCGTAGAGGGCGCGAGAGGCGGAGTCGAAGCGGACTTCACCGCGGAGGGTGGCACGGAGTTTGGCCTCCAGCTCACGGGCGGCGGCGAATTGCTCGTGGGGATGAGTGTTGTTCAGGACCGGCAAAATCGGCGCGGTGTCGACGGTTCCCATTCACAGCTCCTTACGCAGCCAGGCGATCTCGTGCGCGTCGATCCGGCGCAGGGTCGGATTGTCGTTGTAGCGCTCGATGTCCACGAAGCCCAGGTCGCGGTAGAGCGCGTACGCGGCGGGCATGGTGCGCGGCATGGTGTCCAGAACCATGGCGGAATAGCCGCGCTCGCGGGCGAGAGCCACGACGGATTCGGCGAGCAGGCGGCCGAGGCCGAGGCTCTGATGCGCGGGGCGCACCCAAAGGCGCTTCATCTCGCAGGCGCGTTCTGACCCCGGCGCGCCAGAGGCATGCGCATCGGGGGCCCCGCGCTCTTCGCCGAGGTGGACGGGCTTGAGGGCGACGCAGCCGGCAGGGTTGTCCTTCATGAAGGCGAGAAGGACTGCACCGTCGGGCTCGGCATAGGGGCCGGGCAGCGCGGCCAACTCGGCGTCAAGGCTATCGAGGCAAATGTGCTCGCCTCCGACGGAGGCGTTGAGGTGCGCGGCGTATTCGCGCATGAGGGTGCGGCATAGGGAAGTGTCATCTCTGTCGCCGCCGAATCGCGCGAGGCGGATGTGAGCGAGACCCTGAGCCGCAACATGAGCCATACGGGAAATGATACGCATCCCGAATTGCGCGGGCGGCGGACGACCTGATAGAACAGCGCGCATGACGATTTTCCGGACTTTGCTCCGCCCTGCCGCTTTGGCTCCCATGGTGTGCGGTCTGCTATGCGCCGCGCCGATGTTTGCGCAGAACCCGCCGGTGAATCCGCCGCCGAATCCGGAGTTGACGCAGCTCGTGGGCGAGATGGGCCACGCGGAGCAGTTCCGGGAGACGAATCTTTCGCCGGACGGGAAGCTGATTGTGTGGAACGAAGCTGGGCACGCGGGCTACGGTCTGCGCGTGGCGCCGGTGAGCGATCCGGGGTCGGCGCGCACGCTGACAGCCTGCGCGCAGGGCGAGCGAGGCAGCGAGGGCGAGGCGGTGTTCTCGCCGGACTCGCAGCAGATTGCGTTCTTCTCCGACTGCACGGCGGACCATAAGAATGCAATCTTCCTGGCCGATGCTTCAGGATCGTCGGCGCCGCGGCAACTGACGGAGCTGAACGGTTACGCGCACGAGCTGGCGTGGTCGCCGGATGGGAAGCAGCTCAGCTTTCTCTATGTGGAAGGCTCGATGCGGCGGCCCAGCCCGGTGGCTCCGGAGCCGCTGCCGGCGGGGGTGATCGGCGTGGAGAATGTGAAGATCCAGAGCGTGGCCAGCGTGGATGTGGCGAGCGGTCAACTGACGCAGATCACGCCGGCGGAGCTGTACGTATATGAGTTCGACTGGTCGCCGGATTCCTCGAAGATCGCGTACATTGCCGCGCCTCCGCCGGGGGAAAACAACTGGTGGGTAGCGAAACTGTACACGCAGGCGCCGGGCGCGGAGGCGCAGGCCATCCTCGATCCAGCGACGGTTTCGGGATCGCTGCACGGGCTGCAGATTGCGGTGCCGCGCTGGTCGCCGGATGGGACGAAGATCGGGTTTATCGGCGGGCTGATGTCCGACCAGGGATCAACGGGCGGCGACATCTATGTGGTGCCGGCGGCGGGCGGCAAGCCGGTCGACGAGACTCCGGGACGCGATGGCACGCCGGCCTGGTTTGTCTGGCTCGACAACCAGTCGGTCGGGATTGCGGAGATCAAGGGCGGATCGTCGCATTTGTTTGTCTACGATCTAAGCACGCACCAGGACTCGCCGGACCGCAACCTCACGCTGCCGGATGCCGTGGGTGCGGGAGGCTTGCAGATGCGCGTCGCCGTATCGAGCACGAACACGATCGCCTTCATCCGCTCATCGTTCTCGGAGCCGCCGGAGGTGTGGGCGGGCGAGCTGATGCACATGCAGCAGATCACGCACGACAACGACGGCCTGAAGCCGGTGTGGGGCGAGGCGAAGTCGATGGAGTGGACCAACGAAGGGTTCCACGTGCAGGGATGGCTGCTGCTGCCGGCGCACTACGACCCGGCGAAGAAGTATCCGATGATCGTGTGGGTCCATGGCGGGCCGTCGGCGGCCAACATGGCGCGCTGGCCGGGCGCCGGGTATGGTCCGGCTCCGTTCTCGGGGATGGGGTATTTCGTGCTGATGCCGAACCCGCGGGGCAGCTATGGCGAGGGGGAAAAGTTCACGCAGGCCAACCGCGAGGATTTCGGGTACGGAGATCTGCGGGACATTCTGGCTGGGGTGGATGCGGTCGAGAAGCAGTATCCGGTAGACGACCATCGCGTGGGCATCACGGGATGGAGTTACGGCGGGTTCATGACCATGTTCGCGGTGACGCAGACGCACCGCTTCCGCGCGGCAGTGTCGGGCGCGGGGTTGTCGGACTGGCTGAGCTATTACGGAGAGAATTCGATCGACCAGTGGATGATTCCGTTTTTCGGGGCGTCGGTGTACGACGATCCAGCGGTGTACGCGAAGAGCTCGGCGATCAATTTTGTGAAGAACGTGCGGACGCCAACCTTAATGGTGGTGGGGGATCGCGATGGAGAGTGCCCGGCGCCGCAGTCGTTCGAATTCTGGCATGCGCTGCACGACCTGGGGGTGCCAACGCAGCTGGTGGTGTATCCGAATGAGGGGCATGGGTTTGTGAAGGAAGAGGACCGGCTGAACGTGCTGGACAGGGCGGTTGCCTGGTTCGGCCTCTATATGCCCGCCGGGCAATAGGAGAGCGACTGGCGGGCGGCACCGGCGGCGCGCAGGGCTGAGGTTGCGCGAGGCCGTTCCAGTGCGGCTTTCGGCCGCTTTTTAGGTCCGGCTTCGCTCTGATATCCTGAATCGCACCCGGTATTTTCCTGGCGTTTCGACCGTTTGGGTGGCACGACTGCCCAAACGGGGAGGTTTCATGCGGCGGTTCCTTGCTTTTGCAGTCCTGTTGGCGTTTTCGCTTCCGGTTGGTCTTTCCATCGCGGGCTGCGGTCACAATCCTAATAATTACTGCATTAAGAACGGCCACGCCTACGGCATTCCCACGTCGCAGGTGGTCGATGTAATCCTGCAGCCGGAGACGACGGGGATTTCCCTGTCGTGGGGACAGACGTATCAGGCGGGACCGGCGCAGGCCTACAACTGCCAGGGCGGGACCGAATCGGTGGGCAGCTACATTTACACCAGCACGAATCTGCAACTGGCCGATATATCGCCCAGCGGCATGGTATGTGCGGGAACGTGGAACCGAAACAGCGGCGGAGGCACGCCGGACTTCAGCATCTGCACGCCGCCTGCGGGTTCGTCGCTCTCGAACTTCAGCGGCTGTACGTCGACGACCTGCGGGATCGTGCAGGTGACGGCACAGGGCGCTGCGGTGACCAGCAATCCGGTCGACGTCTATGTGCACCCCCCGATTACATCGGTGACGATACCGACGCAAACCGCGTGTGTGTCGCAGGGGAATACGCTGGCGACCTCGTTGCTGGCAGAGACTGCTGCGCGGGGGCCGGGCGGGGCGCTGCTGTGCTGCCCGCCGAATACGACCCTGGCCGACGGGACGGTCTGCCCGGCGACCCAGATTTCGTGCGCCAGCCCCGCGGCTAACGTCGGAACGATCACCTATTCGCCCGTCACCGGCAGCGTGGTCACGATCAATAACACGACAAATCCGACGACTACGAGCCCCACGACAACGACGACAACCACTTCGAACCCGAACGGCGTCGCGACGGCGAATCTGCCGGGGTCGACGGTGATCGACGCCAGCATAGCGGACTCAGACGTAACCTCGGCGGCAGGATATTTCTCGACGTGTCCGCCGGCGAATATTGCGTTGAGCGTGAATGGGGGGACCACGGCGACGGTGACGCCGAACTCACCGCAGACGGTGGTGGCCAACGTCACGGATACCAATAACCACGCGATCAACGGGCTGACGCTGAGCTTCGCTTCCACGCAGCCGCAAAACCTGAGCGTCGCGAGCACAGGGTTGGTGACCGCGACGTTTCCCAGCAGCGCTACTATTACGGCCGTGTGCACGCCACCGAACTGCAATCCCTCGCCGGTGAATCTGGTGGGCACGGACGGGAACGGGATGCCGGTGGCGGGCAATCGCGTCACGATCAACTCGCCGGGACGCGTGACCAATGAGATCTGGATGGGGTCGTCGCAGTCGCAGTACTTCTCCGAGATCGACCTGCAGACGGGTGAGGCAACGGCGCCGGTGCGGCTGCCGTACCTGCCCAACTCGATGGTGATGGATCAGGGGGGAGACACCCTCTATTTCGGCAGCTACCACGAGCTGATGGTGGTGAGCGCGCTGAGCAATTCGGTTTCGAAAGAGGTGGGCGGCGTCCCCGGCGTGGTGCTGGCGGTGTCGCCGACGAATAACTCGGTGGTGGTCAACGACCAGCTGCGCCAGGTGATTTACCTCTACTTCCCGTCGACGGGAACAGCGAGCAGCATCGCGGGGATCGCGAGCCGCGCGCAGTACTCGCCCGACGGGACCACGGTCTATATCTCGGGGCAGAATCCGGCGACCGGACAGAACACGATGTTCGTGTACAACAACGCGACGGGGTGGTCGAGCTATTCGCTGACGAACCAGCCCACCTATAACTGCCCGCTGGATGCGGCGGGGACGACGGCGGTGCCCGCGTATAACCCTTCGTGGGATCCCTTCTGCGGGCCGTCGCTGACGCTGACGGTGCCGAGCGTGGGCGTATTCCTGAGCGGGACCTCGACAGCGGCACGCAGCTACTGCGCGAATTCCAGCTCGACGCCCTACCCGTACTATCCGGCGGCAGGCGACGTGGCGGCGCCGAGCACGCAATTGACGGCTACGGCGGATGGCAATCACATTCTGGGCGCGGATGGCACGACGTTTACGGACATCCTGCTCCTGCACCAGCCACCCTCGACCCCTTCGGGAACGTTGCAGCCCGGGGTGCCGGTGGGGGCGTGTCCGGATTACTACACCTCAGGGCCGCTGACGTTACCGACGTCGTTCGCCTCGCAGGCGCTGCCGGTTTCGGCTACGGAGATCGATCAGGTAGTGTCGTCGCCGTACTCGAACCTGGCATTTGTGATGTACCAGGGCACGGGCGCCACGGGCGTGCTCCCGTATTACGTTCCCACACCGGTCACCGCCTCGACCACCTCGGTCACCCCGGGAACGCTGAGCACGATTCAGCTATCGTCGGGAGCGCAGGCGCCGATTGCAGGCATCTTCGCGCCGGATGGATCGATCTTCTTCGCCAGCACCAGCGGGGACGATCTGATTCACCTGGTGGATACGACGACGCTCACCGATACGCAGACGATCAATCCGAAGCTGGTGAACAACAGTGGAGCTCCGGTGCCAGCACAGTTCCTGGCGGTGAAGAGCGTGCCAACTACCTAATACGCGGCAGTTCGATGACGAAGCGGCCGGCTATGATGCCGGCCGTTTTGTCTGTGGGCGGTACACTGATTGCGATGCCGCGCGTTGCGATTATCTCCAAACCGCAGAAGGAGGAGTTGCGGCAGCTGCTGCCGGAACTCGTGCTGTGGATGAAGGCACACGGCTTCGAGCCGCTGCTGGATCCGGTGAGCGCAAATTACGTGACGGACGAAGCGGTCCACCCGCGTCCCGAACTTTCGTCGCTCGCCCCGGATCTGGCCATCGTGCTCGGCGGCGACGGAACGCTGCTGGCGGCGGCGCGGGTCTTTGCCAGGAGCGGAGTGCCCATCCTGAGCGTGAACCTGGGCGCGCTCGGCTTCCTGACCGAAGTTCCGCTGACCGATCTCTACTCGCACCTGGAGGGCTGGAACCAGGGAAGCTGCTGCGTCGAAGAGCGCGCGATGCTGCACAGCGAACTCTGGCGCGAAGGCCGCCTGCAATGCGAACATGACGCGCTGAACGATGTGGTGGCGGCGAAGGGCACCATCGCGCGCATGGGACACTTCAGCGTGGAGGTGGACGAGCAACTGGCAGCGTCGTTTCGCGCCGACGGGGTGATTGTGTCCACGCCCACGGGATCGACTGCGTATTCGCTGGCAGCCGGCGGACCGGTGCTGGTCCCAGGAGTGGACGCGCTCATGGTGACGCCGATTTGTCCGCATCAGCTCACGCTGCGGCCCATGGTGGTGCGCGGCGAGTCGCGCATCCTGGTGCGCATTGAAGGGATTCCGGACCAGACTTACCTGACCGTGGACGGGCAGGAGGCGATCCCGCTGCGGGTGGGAGACGAACTGCGCTGCCGGCGCTCCACCTGCGCCGTGAAGCTGATCCGCCTGGGCGACAACCGCTTCTTCGACCTGCTCCGCTCCAAGCTGAAGTGGGGGGAAAGATAGGGGGCAGGGTATACGGTTTGCGGTTCAGGGTTTAGAACCCCTGGGTCGGCAGACGCCCGATGCCGTGGCCGCCGCGGCGGTCCGGCCATTGGCAGTTCCTCGCTAATCGCTATCCCGTAACCCGTAAACCGTGAACGCTGTTCTTCACTGCTTCAGCAGTTCCTGCAGCAGTTGGTGTGCCTTGTTGGAGAGGGTGCGCGCGCCATCAAGATCGTCCGTCTTGAGCGCGTCGCGAGCATGCTGAATGTAAGTGCGGATGAGAGCCACCGTTTTCTGCTCGTCGGAACTCAGGGGGCGCTTGATCGCGTTCAGATCGTTCTCTGTGGAGTTGATCTGGTTGACGATGTCGCGGCGGTCGCCGGTGTTGGCGTTGTCGTTGGCCGTGGAGAGCTGGCCGATGGGCGACATATCCGAGGGTGAGACGCTGGCTTCCTGGGTGGGAGCAGGGGGATTCTGCGCCGGAGTGGCCGGCACGGCGGGCTTTGCCGCCTCCTCCTGCGAGGGCTCGTTAGCCCTGGTCCGGTGACGGGAGGGATGATGCGCGTGGGCGCTCGTTTCCTCGGGAGGTACTGCAATGTCGAAGACGATGGTCGTCGGCTCGTACGGCGGCACGACCGGCATGGGAGGGATGAGCCGAGCCATTTGCGACGGGGGCGGGTAGGAGGGAGCCTGCGCGGCCTGCAGCTGAACGTGCGCCGGGTGTCTGCGCGCACAGCCTGCGCACACTGCCAGGAGCAGAGTTACAGCCGCGATGCTCCTTCTTCCGGATCTCATGGTCCGGACCTTTCTGGCTGGGTCTCACCTCCCTGGCGAGCGAGCTCGCCGGGAAACGCGGGTTCTGAAGCTTCCGCGAGAACGCGCTGTCCCGAACCGGCAGAAATCAGCGGGAGCCGCAGTACGAAGGTAGTTCCGCTCCCAGGCTTCGATTCTACGTCAATCTGGCCGTGATGCATCTGCACGATGCGATAGGTCATAGCGAGGCCGATGCCGCTGCCCTCCTTCTTGGTAGTGAAGTACAGGTCGAAGATGCGCGGGCGAATCTCCTCGGGAATGCCTTCGCCATGGTCGCGAATGAGAATGGAGGCCCAGCGCGTGTCCTCGCTCAGGCGCACTTCCAGCGGACCGCCGGAGGCCATGGCCTGCGCGCCGTTGATGACGATGTTCAGGAGCGCCTGCTCCAGCAGATCGGCATCGACGCGCGAAACCACGGGCCAGGCCGGCGCCTGACTCTGCACGGTGATGCCGCGCGTCTGCAGCTCGGCTGAGGCGAGGGTGAGCACCTTGGAGAGGACGCCGCGCAGATCCTGATCCTTAAGCTGCAGCTCGACGGGGCGCGAGAAGTCCACCAGGGTCTGCACGACGCGATCGAGGCGGCGAATCTCGCTCTGGATCACATCCAGATGGCGCAACGCATCGCCGCCCGTCTGGACCTTGTTGCGGAGCAGCTCCAGGTGCACGACGATGGCGTTGATGGGGTTCTTGACCTCGTGGCCCACCCCGGCGGTGAGGCGGCCGATGGCGGCCATGCGCCGCGAGACTTCGAGCTCGCTTTCGATTTCGCGCACGGACTCGAGATCGTGCAGAGTGAGCAGCGCGCCCAGGGAGTGACGATCGCGCGAATGCGTGTCGTGGATGAAGTCGAGGGAGACTTCGACGCGGCGGCCGGTTTCGGTGGTGATCTCCTCCTGCACGATGGACATGCCGCCCTCGAAGGCATCGCGTACAGCGCGGCCGAGGCGTGTGCCGCGGTCGAAGATTTCGCGGACGCTGGCGCCGAAGATGCGGTCGCGCTCGACGTTGAGGAAGCGCTCGACCGAGCTGGAGACGAGGACGGCACGCGCATCGCGGGTGAAGAGCATAACGCCGTCCTGCAGATTGGAGAGGATCTGGTCGAGGTTCTCGCGCAGTGCGGAGAAGACCTCTTCGACGTTGCGGATGCGCTGGCCGAGGCGGTCGATTTTGCCGGAAACCTGAGCGACTGCGTCGTCGCTGTCTTTGGCTGCGGCCTCTGTTCCTGCGGAGCGCGACGGAGCCGGCTCAGTTTCGCCGGATCGCAGCAGTTCGGGCGGTGCGGCGGATTCAGCCAGGGCCTCCTGGGCGGCGAGCGCGTCGAGGCGGCGGCTGATCTGCTCAATCGGGACCAGAGCCAGATTCGCAAGGAAAGCGGCCACCACGATGGAGATGAGCATGGCGATGCCCATCAGGCTGAGCGACTCCACCAGCCAGGGATGAAAGGCGCTGCGCAGAAAGGTGGTACTGATGCCGATGCGGATGCTGAGGAAGGGACGGTTGTCGAGGTCGAGGCCGAGAGGGACGTTGTACACCTGGGGCGGCCCGAAGACAACGCGCATCGTGCGAATGAGCGCCTGGCGGCGGAGCAAAGAGAAATCGGGACGCGCAGGCAGGATCTGGCCCTCCTGGGAGGGATCGGGAGAAGTGACGATGGCGCGGCCGTGCGCGTCGGCGATAGCGATGTCGAGCACGGTGGGCGAGTAATTCAGGATGGAGGTGAGCAGCGAATTGAGTCCGGGATCCTGGCGGAGGGTGTCGGCGACAGCGGCCTGGACGGAGGCGGGATCGCGCGGATCGAAATGGCGCTGGCGCAGGCCGGTGTCGAGCGCCTGCTCCACCTGAAACTGAACCTGACGCGCCTCAATGTCCGTCGCGAACCAGGACTGATCGATGTGCTGCTGGAGCAACTGGCTGAGCCAGATCCACGAGAAGCCGATGACGATGGCGAAGACCAGCCCGGTGATGGCGAGGACGAGTTTGGTCTTCAGGCGCATAAGAGTCCTCAGAGCAAAACCGGGGCAGATGTGTTCTATTTAACTCTTTCAGGGTCGCCGCTCCCTGTTGCGCCCGCCGCTCTGAAACCTTGGCTGGTCGGGTCGTTCTGCGCTCCGCTACTCGTCCATCGAGCCGGCGGCCGCGGCGGTGCCGTACTCTCTGAGTTTGTTGTGCAAAGTCTTCAGGCTGATGCCCAGAATCTCGGCAGCGCGGGTCTTGTTGTTGTGGGTGGACTCAAGGGTCTTAAAGATCAGCATGCGTTCGGCATCGTCGACCGTCGCACCCACCTCGAGCTGGATCGCGTTTGGAGGCAGCTCGCTGGGGGGCCTGGGCGGGCGCGATCCGAAGCCGGGCGGCAAATGCCGGGGCTGCAACTGGCCTTCGCCGCACAGGACCACGGCGCGCTCAATGGTATTGCGGAGCTCGCGGACGTTGCCGGGCCAGTCGTGCGCCATCAGGCGAGCGAGCATTTCGCTGTCGAGTCCGGTCACGCGCGCACGATGCTTCTGGTTCATGTCCGCGATCATGGCGTCGGCAATGGCGGGGATGTCCTCCTTGTGCTCGCGCAGCGGCGGCATGTTGATATTGAAGACATTGAGGCGATAGTAGAGGTCGCCGCGCAGCTGGCCACCGGCGACGGCCTGCTCGGGATCCTTGTTGGTGGCCGCGAGCACGCGCACGTCCACGGGCGACTCAACTTTGCTGCCGAGGCGGCGCAGGCTGCGATCCTCGAGCACACGCAGCAGCTTGGCCTGAGTGCCTACGGGCATCTCGCCGATCTCGTCGAGCAGCAGCGTGCCTTCCTCGGCCAGCTCGAAGCAGCCGGCGCGGCGCTCGATGGCGCCGGTGAAAGCGCCTTTTTCGTGACCGAAGATCTCGCTTTCGATGAGGGTTTCCGGAATAGCCGCGCAGTTGACGGCGACGAAAGGCTTGGTCCGGCGCGGGCTCAGATCATGGAGGGTGCGCGCGACCAGCTCCTTGCCGGTGCCGCTTTCGCCGGTGATCAGGACGGAGACATTGCTGGTTGCGACCCGCTCGATGAGCGCGAAGATCTCCTGCATTTTCTTGGACGCGCCGACCAGCGACCCGAGGACGCCGGTTTCGCGCAGCTTGCGGCGGGTAACTTCCAGCTCGCGCTCGGTTTCGCGCTGGCGCGCGGCGTTGGTGAGGATGGCGCGCAGACGGGTGGAGTCGACCGGCTTCTGGATGAAGTCGTAAGCGCCGTTCTTCATGGCTTCGACGGCGGCCTCGATGGAGCCCTGGGCGGTGAGCATGATGACAGCGATTTTTTCGCTGGTCTCGCCCAGGCGCGAGAGCAGCTCGAGGCCGTCCATGCGCGGCATCTTCAGGTCGGAGACGATGATGCCGGGCTGCCAGGCGGTGACCTTCTCGAGAGCTTCGAGGCCATCGCGGGCCGTCTCCGTGCGATAGCCCCAGCCGGAGACCAGTTCGGCCAGCCCGGAAAGGGCGTGCGGCTCGTCTTCGACGATAAGGACTTTCTCCTGGACGCTCATGCGTGTCTTTCGGGGCCTCTCCTCGGGTCTGCGGCACGACGGGATGCCAATCCGGGGCTCACGGTTTGTTTGTATCACGCCAGGCGGATGGGGGGACAGGCGGGGGTGGGGAACCTGCGCGCAGTCTGCGGAAATGGCTCGCCGCCGTATACTTTCCTGTTTGCCGCTTTGCGTGAGGTGAGGTTATGGATGCTGCTGTAGCGTATGCGCGGGAGAACGCCGCGCGGTTCCTGGATGAGTTGAAGGCTTTGCTGCGGATTCCATCGATTTCTACGCTGCCCGAGCACAAGGGCGACGTGCAGAAGGCGGCCGAGTGGGTCGCCGCGGATCTGCGGCGGATGGGAATGGAACACGTGGAGGTGATCCCGGCAAAGGGCGAGGGGCATCCGCTGGTCTATGCGGACTGGCTGTATGCGCCGGGCAAGGCGACTGTGCTGTGCTACGCGCACTACGATGTGCAGCCGCCCGATCCGCTGGACGAATGGGTGACGCCGCCGTTTGAGCCGACCGAGCGCAACCAGAATCTCTACGCGCGCGGCGCGGTGGACGATAAGGGGCAACTGGTGCTGCAACTGAAGGCACTGGAGTCGCTATTCAAGACAAACGGCGGCAAACTGCCGCTGAATGTGCGCGTGATCTACGAGGGCGAGGAAGAAGTGGGCGGCGAGCAGATTGCGGCGTTCGTTCGCGAGCACCCTGATCGGCTGAAGGCCGACTTCGCGATGATTTCCGACACGGAACTGTTCGCGCCGGAGCTGCCGACGCTGTGCGTGGGTCTGCGGGGGATGATCTACACGGAGCTGGAGGTGCGCGGCGCGAAGACCGATCTGCACTCTGGGATGTACGGCGGAGCGGCGCCGAATCCATTTGTGGCGCTGGCGCAGATTCTGGCGGGGCTGAAGGACCGCGAGGGGAAGATCCTGATTCCCGGTTTCTACGACGATGTGCAGAAACCGAGCGCGGATGAGCTGAAGGCGTGGAGAAGCCTGCCGTTTGACGAAGAAGAGTATCGCGAGAAAGAGATGAGCGCTCCAAAACTGGTGGGCGAGAAGGGCTACTCGGTGCTGGAACGGACCTGGGCGCGGCCCACGCTGGATGTGCACGGGATTGTGGGTGGGTTCACGGGCGCGGGGGCGAAGACGGTGATCCCGGCGAAGGCGACGGCGAAGGTGTCGATGCGGCTGGTTCCGGATATGACGCCGGAGAAGGCTTTTGCGCAGTACAAGGCGTTTGTGGAGAAGATCGCGCCGGAGGGGGTGAGCGTGGAGGTGCGGCTGATCCACTCAGGCGAGCCGATCGTGATCGGGACGGATAATGAGTACGTCCGGGCGGCGACCAGGGCGCTCAAAAAGGTGTGGGGGAAGGACACGGTGTTCATCAGGTCGGGCGGGTCGATTCCGATCGTTGGGGATTTCGAGCGGTACCTGAAGATTCCGTCCGTCATGATGGGCTTCGGGCTGCCGGATGACGGGCTGCACGCGCCGAATGAGAAATTTCACATCCCGAATTTCCATCGCGGGATCGAGTCGGTGGTGCGGTTCTTTGAAGAGGCCGCGAGTTAGCGAGTTAGCGAGTCGGCACGCGAGCGAGTCAACCGTAGAGTTCGGACTCGGGCACAACGGGATCGGACTGGGCTGCCTGGGCGGCCGCGCGATGGGCCGCGCCGAACATGGCGCCGCGGGCGGGAACGACGGGCGCAAAGGCGGAAAATCCCAGCGGAACGGCGACGTCGTCATAGATGGCTTCCATGCCGCCGCGAATCGTGTAGGTCTCGTGCCAGAAACCGGTACCGCCGGAATCGCGCAGGAAGTTTTTCCACCAGAGGCGGTGCGGATCGGAGCGGGTCCAGCGGAGCAGAGAGTCCATATCGCGCCAGTATTGGCGCATCCCCGCGTGCATGGGGAAAAGCGAGAAGACGAAGTTTTCGTGCCGGAGCAGTCCGTCGGGCTGAGCGGCGACCGAGTTGGAGATCTTCGGGCCGAAGCCGATGAGGGTCCTGAGGCCAGTGATCCGGTTGACCCGCATGCCCAGGTAGACAACGACCAGATCGGGATACCGGGAGAGATCGACGGTGCGGCGTTCGACGCGAGTGGGCATAGGGGTCCCCTCCAGGCCATCAGGGTCGCACAGGTGCGGATAACAGGTCTACCGCCGTGGCGACCAGGTGGCCAGATGTGCGCATACGATTACACAGCAGGGTTCTGTCCAGACACCGGTGGCGCATAATGAGCCGTTTGCATCTACGTCAGCATCTGCTAATGTGGTGAGTCGGACGGCAAGTAAAGGACTTTGAGGACGATGGCGAAGGCAGTCTGGAACGGGAAAACAATTGCGGAAAGTGAGACTTACGAGACGGTGGAGGGAAACATTTACTTCCCGGAGGGGGCGGTCAACCGCGAATATCTGCGCCCCAGCTCCACCACGTCAACGTGTCCGTGGAAAGGCCAGGCGCGGTATTACAGTCTGCTGGTGGACGGGCAGGAGAATCAGGATGCGGCCTGGTATTACCCGAATCCCAAGCCGGCCGCTCGTAACATCAAGAACCATATAGCTTTCTGGCGCGGCGTCGAAGTGGAGAAGTAACCGGAGCGAACAGGGCGATCAGCTCCGATAACGGGTTTGATGCCACTGCCAGGCACTGGCCATAATGGCGTCCAGGCTGGCGTGGCGGGGCCTCCACGCCAATTCGCGTGCGATTTTTTCCGAGCTGGCAATCAGAACCGCGGGGTCGCCCGGCCGACGCGGAACCACTTGCGCGGGGATGGGGTGACCGGTGACACGCCGCGCCGATTCAATGACTTCCAACACCGAGAATCCGGTGCCGTTTCCCAGGTTGTAGATGAACCGACCGCCATGACCCAGCGCATCGAAGGCCAGAAAGTGCGCCTCCGCTAAATCCTCGACGTGGATGTAATCGCGGATGCAGGTACCGTCGGGGGTGGGATAGTCGTTACCGTAGATTTTGATATGGTCGCGACGGCCTATAGCCACATCCAAGACCAGAGGAACCAGGTGGGTTTCGGGCTCGTGGGCTTCGCCGCGTCCACCCACCGCGCCGGCGACATTAAAGTAGCGCAGGCTGGCGTAAGGGAAACCGTGTACCTGATACATCCAGGTGAGCATTTTTTCCACCAGCAGCTTGGATTCTCCGTAGGGATTGGTGGGCTGGAGCGGGGCATCTTCCCGTATAGGAACAGATACCGGCTCGCCGTAAACAGCGGCTGTAGAGGAAAAAACCAGACGGCGAACTCCGGTAGCAAGCATGGCTTCCAGCAGGCTCAGTGTGGCCGCAGTGTTATTACGAAAGTAAACTTCCGGTTTCGCCATACTTTCGCCTGCCTCGATGAGCGCAGCGAAGTGCATAACCCCGTCTATCCCGGATTGGAGCTGCTCTTCCAGCCGGTCGCGGTCCGCCAGCTCGGCGTTAACGAATTTCGCGCCGCTGGGGACCATCTCCAGCCGGGCATGGCAAAGGTTATCGTAGATGACAACAGAGTGTCCCGCGGCGATGAGTCGAGCGGCAACGGTACCACCGATATACCCAGCGCCCCCTGTAACCAAAATTTTCACTATTCCCCTCCGGGCGGTTCTGTATGCTGAAGGCGTTCCCTGCCGGTCAACTCATGTTATAGCGCGCTGGAAGTCGCTCCCAGCTTAACGGCAGTATTCACTGATTCTGGTTCAACTTCACTCAGCCATGCCTTACCGCGTGCGACAGTTCCGTATCTCCGGCGAGACAAGCGCGGACCGAAAGAAGCGGATCGGGCAGACGGTGAAACGAAGACGGCGGAACCCACGTCGATATTGGAGGAGGTGTGTGCGTCCTGGCTCCCGTGGCGCGGTGGGCAGGACGGCGCCACACAGGTAACCAAATAGTGGGATCGCAAGTACCACGACCGGGTATCCTAAAAGTAACAGCATGTGCCAAACTAGAGTCCCCGATCCGATGGAAGTCCGTTCCCGGGCGATGGCATCCCGCAGAGGAACCAGGAAGGCGTTTGGCCTCTGATGTGCAGAGAATTTCCGGGCAACAAAAATCAGGCAGCAAAAATCACAGAAGCTTTTTAAGCGAAATAAGGTTGGTACCAAAGGGCTATGGCTACGAACGAAACATTTGATCGCGGCACATTCGGACTGCTCCCCGAGGCGAAGGGGCGCACGAGCTCATTTGCGCTGAGCACGCTGCTGAACGGAGCGGCTGCGGCGATTCTGCTGCTGCTGACGATTGCGCAGGTGCATCAGGTGCAGCAGCATCGATACGTCACGCAACTGATCTTTCCGGTGGAACAGCCGAAGCCATACGTTCCTCCGGTTCCGAAGGTGAAATTCATTCCTCCGCCGCCGGTGAATGAGAGCAGGCCGAAGATCGAGATGCCGAAGCCTCTGCCTGAACCTCCCAAGCCGGTAGAAGTGAAGATGCCCACACCGATGATGCCGAAAATCGAAGCTGCTCCGCCGCGGAAGGTGACTCCGCCGCCGCAGCCGAAGGTGGGACTGTTCAAGAGCGAAGCGCCGACAGCGGTGGCCAACAACATGTCGAGGCCAACCCTGACCACGGGTGGCTTCGGAGATCCTGAGGGCGTGAAGCCGAATCCGAACGCGAACCGGCCGGCGACGATTGCGGCGGTGGGCTCGTTCAGCGATGCGCCGGGAGCGGGAGCCCCGGGAGCGGGGCGGGCGCGCGCGGGGTCGGTGCATGGGGTGGACTTCGGGTCCGGTGTGGAGCACGGCGTTCCGGGCGGACGCGATCGCGGGACGATCGCGTCGGGCGGATTCGCGAATGGCGTGATCGGAGGAACGGGGCAGCCGGGGAGCCATGGGACGATGGCGAAGGCGAGCTTTGGGAACGACGAGTTTGGCGGGGGCGGTGTGCGTCCGGTGCGAGAGGAAGTTCCGGCGACCACGCCGATCGTGGTGCTGGACAAACCGCTGCCATCGTATACTGCCGAGGCGCGACAGCTGCACATCCAGGGCGACGTGACGCTGAAAGTACGATTCACGGCTGAAGGAGCGGTGGAAGTGCTGGGTGTGCTGAGCGGGCTGGGGCACGGACTGGACGAACAGGCGAGGATTGCCGCCGAGCACATCCGCTTCAGGCCGGCCACACGGGACGGCCATCCGGTGGACGAAGTGAGCATCATTCGCGTAACGTTCGAGATGGCATAGAGAGCAGAGCTGAAGAACAGCGCGGGTTCTTTGAGGATGCCGCGCACAGGGCCCAGGTGTAGGACGGGAACAAGTACGAAACTCGGGAGCAAGAGAATGGTTCGGAAGTTCGTGATACTGGGCATGGCGGCGCTGATGTGCGCACCTATTTCCCAGGCCAGAACGCATCGTCGCGCATTTGCGCCGGTGCCGCTGACGCCAACGGAGCAGCGGCTGGTCCAGGAAGCGATCGTTCGTGAAAGGACGACGAGGCAGCAGGTGGCGAGGAGCACACCGGTGGTGCAGACCTACATCCAGGACATGCGCCCGGATCCGAAGCTGTATCAGGTGCCGGTGGACGACCAGTACATGCTGGGGCGCGTGGATTTCGGCAAGGCGTTCACCGCAGACGAGTACTCGATGCGGAACTACGAGGAAGGCACGAAGCATCACTTTTTCTCGGGGTCGCTGCATTTCGTATCGGACCTGACGAAGGCGTTCCACCTGGAGAACTCGCCGACCGGGTTTATGGCGATGATGTTCATCGATCCGACCGGATTCGACGAGCAGCATTACACGTTCAGCTTCGTGCGCCGCGAGTTTCTGGGGACGGTGCGCACGTACGTCTTCGATGTCGAGCCGAAAGTGAAGGGGCCGGGACGGTTCCTGGGGCGGATCTGGGTGGAAGACCAGGACGGGAACATCGTTCGCTTCAACGGGACCTACATCAACAACCCCAACAGCGACGTCAGCCATTATTTCCACTTCGACAGCTGGCGCATGAATGTGCAGCCGGGGGTGTGGGCGCCTGCCGCAGTCTATGTGGAAGACACACTTCGCGACGGTCCGAACCACGCGCAGAGCCTACGCGGGCAAACGACGTACTGGGGGTATTCTCTGAAGCTGCCGACCAGCGAGTCGGACGCGGAGTCGATGCAGATCGAGAACGCGGAAGACCAGAGCGACAACACGACCGACGTGAGCCCGCTACAGGCGGAGCGGGAGTGGGTGTCGCAGGCGGAGCAGAACGTGCTGGACCGGCTGACCCAGGCGGGTTTGCTGGCGCCGCCGAGCGATTATGACAAGATCCTGGAGACGGTCACCAACAACATCATCATCAGCGACAATCTGCAGGTTCCGGGCGACATCCACTGCCGGGTACTGCTGACGGAGCCTCTGGAATCGCTGGCGGTGGGGAACACGATCCTGCTGAGCAAGGGGCTGATCGACGTGCTGCCCAACGAAGAGTCGCTGGCGGCGGTGATTTCGTTCCAGCTGGCGCAGATCCTGATGGGGCACCACATTGACACGCGTTATGCGTTCAACGACCGCCTGCTGTTCCCGGATTCGGCGACGTTCCAGCGCATTCTGATGAACCATTCCGAGAACGACGATGAAACGGCGGCAAAGAAGGCTGTGGAGCTGTTCCAGCACTCGTACATGAAGGATCGGGCGGCGGGTGTTGGATTGTTCTTCGAGCAACTGGAAGCGCGGGAGAAGGCGCTGCCGGGGCTGTTCACTCCGCGGCTGGGCGATCCGATGATGCAGCCCGACGGACAGCCGTGGCTGGCGGCACTGATCCAGGGGGCGCCGAAGCTCGATCCGGACAACCTGAACCAGGTGGCGGCGCTGCCGCTGAACAGCCGGGTGAAGATCGATCCCTGGGACGATAAAGTGTTTCAGCTGAACTTCAAACAGGCACCGCTGTTGAATGCCGGGGACAAGATGCCGCTGGAAATCACTCCGTTGTATTTCCGCCTGCAGCGTTATCAACAGCAGAACGCTGCGACACCGGCGGGGGTAAATACCACGACGCCTCCTACTGCCGGGGCGCAGGCCCAGCCTCAGTAATCGAGCGCGAACGAGGGGACCGCACGGTTCAGAGCCAGGAGCCGCGCGCTACTTCGTGGGCCGGGAGGTGTTGGTATCGATGGAAAGCTGACGGACCAGATCAGCAAATCAAAGCGGAGATCGAAAGCACGTGAAGCAGATCATCGGGATTCTCGCAATGATGCTATTGCCGGCAGCCATGCTGGCGCAGAGTGCGCAGTCGGCCACAGGCGGAGGAGCGGCGCTGTGGGCCGGAGCCGATATAGCCACCTACAACCCGAATTGGGGCTGCTCCGGCGGCGGCCCGTTCAGCTGCTTCGATTCCGAGGTGCGCGGCCCGGGAGCTTTTTTCGATTTCAACGTTCATCCCAAGTGGGGCGCCGAAGGCGAGGCTCGCTGGATGAACTGGAACGGCGAGGACCACCAGAAGATCTCGAATTATCTGGCCGGTGGCCGGTACCGCATCTATCAGTTTCACCGACTGGATATTTGGGGAAAGCTGCTGCTGGGGGGCGGATGGATCACCACGCCCGGCTATCCCCAGGTGGGAAGCCTGAAAGGCAGCTATTTCGCGTACGTTCCCGGAGCAGAGTTCGAATATCCGCTGACGCACAGATTCAAGCTGCATGGCGGATACGAATACGAGATCTGGCCTTCGTTCAACGGGGGGTATTCGTACAGCAGCACGGGCGCGTTGATCGAGCACAACCACGGGCTGACGCCGAACGGGTTCAGCCTGGGCGTGACGTACCGGTTCCTGGGGCAGTAGGGTATCTGCCAGCGGAGTACCAGGATACGGCTCGCGAGCGAAGGTCAGGTCCGCGCCACCAGGATGAGGGTGATGCGGAATTCTTCCAGCAGCGGAGCGGAGTTCACCAGGCGCTCATAAGCCATCATGGGCCAAAAGAGAGCAGCGTGACCTGCGGTGTAGGCCGGCTCGGGCTCGATCATGCGGAATTCCACGCCTGAGAAGCCGGCCTTAGCGCAGAGCCGTCGAAGAGTGCCGCGCGTGTTGGCCCGATACCATGTGGGCCAGGGGTCGTGGTCCGCCGTCGAGATTCTGCGCAAACGGCGCGCGACGGCGATATGGAGCCTCCGGGGCACGATCATGGTGCCCATCGCCATATAGTGGTGCAAGTTGATGGTGCGGCAAAAATAGATTCCGCCGGGACGCAGGACGCGCCGGATTTCGGCCAGATGCGGCAACGGCTCCCGAACATGCTCCATCACGTGGTTCGAAACGGCAAAGTCAAACGAGTGATCGGCGAAGGGAAGATGAATGCCGTCGTAAATCTCCGCACGGGAGAGGCTTGGGTTATCCAGGAGGTCGTTGGAGACGTCGACGCCGGTCACGGGCCCGATGCCGGCAAAAAACGCCGATCCGCGGTTTGCCGGACCCGAGCCGATTTCAAGAATCGAGGATCCGGCGGGAATCCTGTCCTGGCAGAGATTCAGGAACGGCAAGGTACCGCCGAGGTAACCGGGGCGCGAAAAATAGTACTTCTGTAAAAGATGATCGATCATTCGAGATCTCGCGCCGGCGATTCGCCGAATTGTCGACAGACTGATCCAGCGGCGATGCCGCCGGGCTCAGATCAGAAGTGATAAGCGATGCCGATTACTGGATTGTAGATGTTGTAGTAGACGCCGGTGCGGAAGTCATTACCAGGATAGCTGAAGGTGGGCGTCTTGATGACAAGGCCACGGAGCTCGGCGCGAATATCGAAGCTGGGGCTGATCTCGTAGGCGATGCCGCCGCCGTACATAGCGCCGACGTTGGTGTTGGTGCTGATGTTGAAGGTGTCAGTCTTGGCGTCGTCGATGGGCACGAACCTGATGCCGGCCGGGCCGGCTTCGAGGAACGGATTGAAATTTTTGAAATTAAAGCTGTAGACGTAGGCCCCGGAGAATTCCTCGATGCGGTCGTGAATGTGGTAATTGCCCTCAGGGAAGACGAAGTGCTGGACGTTCTGGTTGTACTGGAAGTTCAGTTCCAGAGCGCCGTGGGGGGTGAGGTCGTAGCGATAGCTGACCAGGCCGCCGGGAAAACCGGAGGTGGAGTGGAGCTGCACGGCGTTGCCGGAGGCGAAAGGCGCGCTAATGTCAGAGGCGCTGACACTGATATCCTGGCGGGCTTCCTGAGCGAATGCCGGCGCGGCCAGCAGGGACAGCAGGGAGACAAGCAACAACGATTTCTTCATTCGACGATCAACCTCTTTGACCACGCCCATCGGGAAAATCCGCCGCTCGCACGGTCGAGACGACGCAGCCCCGGAGGCTCCGTGAAATTGCAAACATCGTAAGGGGATGTCTACTGGGTCATTGTACCTGTCGCGGGGCAATTCCACAGCTTCGGGACGAAGGTCGCGTCCGGGGAGCGGCATTGGGACGGCGGCGATCATTCCGGCGCGTGTGCACCCTGTCCAATTCAGTCAGGCGCGGCGGTGCCGATTGGCGGTGTCGACGGAAGAGCGGGGGCTACGGGAAACGTCCGACCTGGAAGGGCTATGGGTCCGCTCGGGGTGATACGCAAAGGGGTGACCGCGATCGGTGGCGAAGGTGCGCACAACACCAAGAAAGGCAAGGCCGGCATGCGAGAGGCTGGCGTGGGCGCGGTGCACGAGCCAGAGGCGGCGGGCAATCTTCAGCTCCGGCACCTGAACCTGGACCAGCTCGCCGCGTTCCAGCTCCGGCTGGACGGTGAGGCCGGGAACGAGCGCGACGCCGTTGCCGAGGGCGACGAATCGCTTGATGGCCTCGAGACTGGGCAGCTCTACGCCCATGTTCAGAGGAGTCTGGTGTCGCGCGAAGGTTTCGATGACGCGCTGGCGGAGCGGCGAGCTGACAATGTGGGCGACGAAATTCTGAGCGCCGAGGTCGCGGATGGAAACCTGGCGGTGCCTGGCCAGGGGATGACCCGGGTCGACGATGAGGGCCACCGAGTCGGTGTAGACGGCGATGGCGTGCAGGCGGTCAGAATCCGGACGGAAGGAGAGGATGCCGAATTCCGCGGCCCGCTCCAGCAACTGATCGGGAATGCGGCTGGCGAGCGAGCGCTGGACGGTCACGCCGATGTGGGGCGAGACGCGGCGGAATGCGTCGAGCACGGGCAGGAGCCAGAGGCAGGTGTATTCGTTGGCGAGGATGGTGAGCCGGCCGCGCTCGAGAGAACGCAGCTCTTCGAGAGCCGTGGAAGCTTCGCCGCGCAGGCGGAGGAGGCGCTCGGCGTAGGTGCGCAGGAGCTCGCCGGCAGCGGTGAGGGTGCCTTCGCGCGAGGTGCGCTCGAAGAGGGGCTCGCCGATCTCCTCCTCCAGCTTGCGGATGGCATGGCTGACGGCAGGCTGGGTGCGGCGCAGGCGCACGGCGGCGCGGGAGAATCCTCGTTCTTCGGCGACGGCGAGAAAGGTTTCCAGTTGCGAGAGGTCCATAAACGGCGCAAGCGATATGCGCCAGATCAGATTACACATGCATGAAATTTATGTAAATACAAAGAATTACAAATTTGCGTTATGGAGCCTGATTTGGGACACTGTTGATGGGCGGTGCTGTCCGCCCGCGGGGGTTGCATGAGTCAGGACCGCATTGCTTTCTTCGATACGACGCTGCGCGACGGCGAGCAGTCGCCGGGCTGCAGCATGACGCACCACGAGAAGCTGGAGCTGGCGCATTCGCTGGCTGGGCTGGGAGTGGACATCCTCGAAGCCGGGTTTGCGATCGCGTCGGATGGAGATTTTGCGGCGATCACGGCCATCGCGGAGGAAGTACGCGAGCCGAAGATCGCGTCGCTGGCGCGGGCGCGGCGGGAAGACATCGAGAGGGCGGCGAAGGCGGTGGAGCGGGCGGCGCGTCCGCGGATTCATGTGTTCCTGGCGAGCTCGGATATCCATCTGGAGTACAAGCTGAAGATCGGGCGCGAAGAAGCGCTGGAGCAGGCGGCGGAGATGGTGGCGCTGGCGCGCAGCTACGTGGACGACGTGGAGTTTTCGCCGGAAGACGCTACGCGGACGGACCGGGAGTTTCTGTGCCAGTTTGTGGGAGCGGCGATTGCGGCCGGAGCGACGACGATCAATCTGCCGGACACGGTGGGCTACGCGACGCCGGAAGATTACGCCGACATGTTCCGGTCGGTTCGGGAAAACGTACCGGGGGCGGACCGGGTGATCCTCTCGACGCACTGCCACAACGATCTGGGGCTGGCTGTGGCCAACACGCTGGCGGCGATTCGCGCGGGCGCGCGGCAGGTAGAGTGCACGATTAACGGAATCGGAGAGCGCGCCGGGAACGCGGCACTGGAGGAGATCGCGGCGGCGCTGCGTGTGCGCGCGGACGCGTATCCGTATGCGCACAATCTGAAGCTTGAAAAGCTGTATCCGGTGAGCCGGCAACTGACGGAGAGGATCAGTTTTGGGCCCGCGCCGAACAAGGCCGTCGTAGGCGGGAATGCCTTTGCGCACGAGGCGGGGATCCATCAGCACGGGGTTTTGTCGAATCCGCTGACCTACGAGATCATGACGCCGGCATCGGTGGGCGTGCCGACGAACCGCATGGTGCTGGGAAAACATTCCGGGCGGCATGCGCTGCGATCGCGGCTGCACGAGCTGGGCTACCGGCTTTCGGCGGCGGATCTGGACATCGCGTATCGGGCCTTTACCGAACTGGCCGACCGCAAGAAGGCCATCTACGACCTGGACCTGATCAACCTTGTCGCGCATCATCAGCGGCACGAGGATCTGATCTCGGCCGAGCCGGTAGCCGGCAGCGAGTTGGCGAGTTAGCGAGTCAGCAAGTCAGCGAGTCGGCGAACCAGCGCAAAGCAAGAACGGTTGAAGGGGATTCATGACGAAGAAGCTGAAGATTCTTGTTGTCGCCGGGGACGGCATTGGGCCGGAAGTGACGGGCGAAGCGGTGCGGGTGCTGAAATCGGTTGCGGAACTGGGAGGGTACGATTTTCAGTTTCAGGAGCGGCCGATTGGCGGCGTCGCGATCAAGGCGCACGGCTCTCCGTTGCCCGTGGAGACTCTGGACGTGGCGCTCGCGTCCGATGCGGTGTTGCTGGGCGCGGTGGGCAGCAACGAGTTCAACGCGCTGCCGCCGGATCAGCGGCCGGAAGCGGGACTGCTGAAGCTGAGGAACGCGCTGGGAGGATTTGCAAATCTGCGGCCGGCGTTTGCATGGCCGAGCCTGAGCTCGAATTCTCCGCTGCGCCCGGAGGTCGTGGAGGGCGCGGACATTCTTTTTGTGCGCGAGCTGCTGGGAGGGCTCTACTTCGGCCAGCCGCGGCAGTGGGATAAGGAAGCGAACGCGGCGTGGAACACGATGCGCTATACGCGCGACGAGGTGGCGCGGGTGGCGCGCGTGGCCTTTGAGCTGGCGGTGAAACGGCGGAAGAAAGTCACCTCCGTCGATAAAGCGAACGTTCTGGAAGTGTCGCAACTGTGGCGCGCGACGGTTACGGAGATTGCGAAACAGTATCCGGGCGTGGCGCTCGAGCACCAGTACGTGGACGCGTGCGCGATGCACCTGATGAACACCCCGCGGAACTTCGATGTGGTGCTGACGGAGAATCTGTTTGGCGACATTTTGTCAGACGAAGCGGCCGTGATCACGGGCTCGCTGGGGATGCTGCCGTCGGCGACGATTGGCGGCGCGGTGAATCTGTACGAACCGGTCCACGGGTCGGCACCGGACATTGCGGGCAAGAGCATTGCCAATCCGCTGGGAGCGATTCTGACGGCGGCGATGTTACTGCGCTACTCGGCCGGCCTCGAAGACGACGCGAATGCGATTGAGGCGGCGGTGCGCAAGGTGCTGAACGAGGGCTACCGCACTGCGGATTTGGGACGCGGGGTGGCTTCAGCAAAGGTGCTATCGACGCGCGAGATGGGCGGGCGAGTGCATGCCGCGCTCAACGAGCTGATCGACCGGCGGCAGGCGATGCACGCGGTCTAGGTGCCGGCCGCACGGGCAAACGCGCCTTGCGGCCGGACTAGCCGGCGCTGGCCGCGCGGGCAAACGCGCCATTGGCGCAGGACTGACCGTCCAGGCGAACGCGCCTTGCGGCGCAGGAGATTTTGCAGGACCAAGAGATGAATATGGCTGGAAATCCGAAAACGCTGTTTGAAAAAGTTTGGGAATCGCATCTGGTTGCGGAGCCGGTGGACGAGCCGGCGCTACTGTACATCGATCTGCACCTGATCCACGAGGTGACCTCGCCGCAGGCGTTCGATGGGCTGCGGATGGCGGG
>JASIAO010000536.1 GCA_030041955.1 Acidobacteriaceae bacterium
GGACCGAGCAGTTCCCGGGAACGATTACGCTTCGATGGCCGTTGCAGCAACAGCAGATTCTGATTACCATCCAGAAACTGAAAGTGAATCAGCCGGTCAATGCCGATGAATTCGAGGAAAAAATCCCGCCCGGCGCAAAAGTACAGCGATTGCACTAGAAAGACAGTAAAGATATTGCCGCTATTACATCGGTGTTATGGGAACCGATAAGAATGGCAGATATCTGTTTACGAGGGTGTGCCGGGGCGATTAGTTTGTTAAAGGCGTGATCGACTGGAGCATATTGCCGGATCTGGTAGCGGTGGCGCTGCTGACCCTCGCGTTTGGGTCGGTGGCGCGGCGCGGGCACACTCCTGTCTCGCGGCTGTGGCTGACCGGCTGGGTGATGATCGCGCTGCACTTCGCGGCCTACATGTTTGCCGGGGCGCCGGGAACCTGGGGCACGGTGGCGGCCACGCTGGGGATGGATGCGCTGGCGTGCGCCGGGATGCTGTTCATGTGGGCCTGCGTTCCCTACCGCGGGCGCGCGTCCAGCCGCGGAATGCTGACGGTGCTGCTGGGGACGAACACGCTGTACATCACTCTGCTCAACATGGCGCCGCACGCAATGTGGGCGCTGATCGGCGTGGCGATCCTCATCGGCCTGCTTCCGCTCACGCTGGCTCTGCTGTCGCTGCGGCGGTTCACGCATCCCCTTCGCTGGACGCTGGTGATTCTATACATGGCGCTGGCGGTGTTCCTGCTGGTGGTACAGCAGCGCGTGCCGCACGGGCCGGACTGGGCCTTCGACGCGGTGATCTTCACCGTCTATTTTGGCTGCTGCATTCATTTCTGGTACGCCTACCGGCGGTCCACCGCAGGCTCGTTTATCACCCTCGCCGGGTTTGCGTGCTGGGCCGCGGTCTTTGTCGTGGCCCCGCTGATGGATGCGTACCTGCCGCATGTACACGTCGAGAACGAAATGTGGAATCTGCCCAAGTACGTGGTGGCGGTGGGCATGATTCTGCTGCTGCTGGAAGATCAGATCGAGCACAACAAGTATCTGGCATTGCACGACGAGCTGACGGGGTTGCCGAACCGCAGGCTCTTCCAGGACCGGATGGACAAGGCGCTGGATCGCGCGCGCCGCAATCGCACCCGCACCGCTCTGCTGCTGATCGATCTGGATCACTTCAAGCATGTGAATGACACGGTGGGGCACCATATCGGCGACCTGCTGCTGAGGCGCGTGGGAACGCTGTTTGTGGCGCGGGTGCGCCGGTCGGACACGGTAGCGCGCACCGGCGGCGACGAATTTGCCGTGATCCTGGAAGAGCCGATCACGCGGGAAGACGCGGAACGGGTGGGAGATACGCTGGTGCAGAGGCTGAGGGAGCCGATTGAACTGGATCACCACGTCGTGACCATCGGCGCCAGCGTGGGCATCGCGATGTTTCCTGAAGACGCGGACACGGCGGAGAAACTGCGGATTGCCGCCGACCAGAATATGTACGCGGATAAGAACACCTCTCGCGAGTCGAACAACGGACAGGCTGCAGCGGGCTTTCCCCAGGACCCGGCAGACGCCTGATCCGGCCTTCGAATCCTGCGAAAAAACCAAGAAAACTCAAAACGAACAAAAGCGGGGCGAAACTTGTCCTGTTCCCCTTGCGCTTCGACAAGAGTGGGCGTATTCTCCTCTTGTCGAAGTGAAAGGGGAGATTGCATGGCGGAAGAACGGATTGAGCTGCCCCAGGGGACGCTCGATCTTCTCATCCTGAAGGCGCTGGCGCTGGAATCGCTGCACGGCTGGGCGATCTCAGAGCGTTTGCAGCAGATTTCGCGCGACGCGCTGCAGGTGCAGCAGGGATCGCTGTATCCCGCCCTGCACCGGCTGGAAAGGCGCGGCTGGATTAAGGCGCGCTGGGCCACCAGCGAGAACAATCGCCGGGCGAAGTACTACGAGCTTACGCGGCTGGGACGCAGACAGCTGGAAACGGAAACCGAGGCGTGGCGGAAGCTGGCCGCCGCGGTGGGTCAGGTTCTCGACATGGCCTGAGGAGGATGCGCATGCTCCGCGACCTGGGTTGGCGGCTGCGCTCTTTCTTCGGGCGCGGCCGGATGGATGACGAGATGGACGAGGAGATTCGCGAACATCTGGAGCGCGAGACGGAGAAATATGTGCGTGGAGGGCTCTCGCAAGAGGAGGCGCAGCGGCAGGCCCGGATTGCGTTTGGCGGAACGCAGCAGGTGCGCGAACAGTGCCGCGAGGCGCGCGGATTGAGCTGGCTGGAAACCACGGCGCAGGATCTGCGCTATTGCGGCCGCACGCTCGCAAAGAGCCCGGGCTTCACGCTGGTGGTGGTGGCGACGCTGGCGCTGGGGATCGGGGCCTGCACGGCGATCTTCAGTCTGGTGAGCGCGGTGCTGATGCCGCGGCTGCCGTATGGGGATGTGAATCGGCTTGTGTACCTGTACACGCCCAATTCGCATATCAGCGGCGTGCCGGCGGATGTGTTTACGCCTGTGAACGGGGACTTCACCGACCTGAAGCGCGACAGCCATTCGTTCGCCAACATGACCCAGTTCGCGCAGGAGAGCTTCCGGCTGGGACAGGAGGGCTCGGGCGCCACGGAGGGAGGCGCGCGGGTGGACGGGGAGTTCTTCGCGACGCTGGAATCGCAGCCGGAGCTGGGGAGGACGATCGACGCCGGGGACAACGAATCGGGACGCGATGGCGTGGCGGTGATCAGCTACGCGCTGTGGCAGCAGCTCTACGCGGGCAGCCGGACGGTGCTGGGCGCGCCGCTGCAGCTCGACGGCAAGACTTATCACGTTATCGGCGTGATGCCGTCGGAATTCCATTTTCCGCACAAGACGGACCTTGATTACGGCGATGAGCACATCGAGGAGAGCGACGTGTGGATCCCGCTGGCGCTGACGGCGAAGGAGCGTGCGGATCGGGGGATCACCGACAGCAGCAATTATGCGCTGGCGCGGCTGAAGGCGGGAGTGTCGGTCGCGCAGGCGCAGGCGGAGATGAGCGGGATCATGAAGCGGCTGGACCCGCTGCACCCGCTGTTTCCGTTTGGGATGGGTTGGGGCGCGTATGTAAAGCCGTTTCGCGAAACGATGATGGAATCGGCGCGGCCATTAATGATGATGCTGATGGGCGCGGTACTTTTTGTGCTTCTGATTGCCTGCGGGAACGCGGCGAATCTGCTGCTGGCGCGCAGCGCGGGGCGGACGCACGAACTTGGGGTGCGCGCGACCCTGGGCGCAGGCCGGCGCAGGCTCATCCGTCAGCTACTCACAGAATCCCTGGCGCTCGGCGTCGCGAGCGGCGTAGCGGGCGTCGGATTGGCAGGGCTGTTTCTGCATATGCTCTTCCATCTGAATCCGGGCAACATTCCCCGGCTCGAGCAGTCTTCGCTCGATCTGCGCGTGTTGCTGTTTGTGGTGGTAGTCGTGGTGCTGACCAGCGTTCTGACGGGAATTCTGCCGGCGCTGGCGTCGTCGCGCATCAACCTGGCCGAGTTCCTGCGGTCGGGAGGATCGAGGGGCGCGGTAGGCGGCCACAGCCGGATGCGCAGCGGGCTGATTGTGGCGGAAGTCGCGATGGTGGTGGTGCTCCTGGCGGGAGCGGGGCTGCTGGTGCGGAGTTACATCAAAGTGCAGGAGGCGCCGAAGGGTTTTTCGCCGTCGACGCTCTCGTTGAGGCTGGAGTTCCCCGATCAATATGCGAAGGCGGGGAAGATTGGGCCGCTTTTGTCGCAATTGCTGGAACAAATTCGTGCAATTCCCGGCGTGCAGGCGGCAGGCGCGGGGAGCGATCTCCCGTTGAGCAACTTCGAGGGCGTGGTCACGTT
>JASIAO010000537.1 GCA_030041955.1 Acidobacteriaceae bacterium
ACCAGCTTCACGTGGCGTGGGATCGGAGCCAGCCGGAACTCCAGCGAACGGCAGTCCAGCAACAGCGCGTGATCCTCGGCGCCCTGGCATGCAATGAACTGGTCCATGATTCCACAGGAGGCGTGCGCGTAGAAGTTCTCCGCGCGCTGGCACAGTTTCGCAATCTCTTCGCGCGGCATGGTGGCGCCTGCCACATCCAGCAATGCCAGCGCCGTGGCCACCTCCACTGAGGCCGACGAGCTGAGGCCCGCGCCCAGCGGCACGTCACCCTCAAGCGTCAGGCTGAACGGCGGCACATCCACGCCCGCCTCGCGCAGCGCCCACAGCACCCCCATCGGGTAATCCGACCAGTGCCGCGTTCCCTCTTTCGGCAGATTATCCGAGGCATAGGTCACGCCTTCGGCGTAATTTTCGGACCAGATCTCGATGCGCCCGTCGCTGCGCGGCGTCACGGCGGCCAGCGTGCCAAAGTCGATCGCCGCCGGCATCACGAACCCTCCGGCGTAATCGGTGTGCTCGCCGATCAGGTTCACCCGTCCCGGCGCCAGAAACAGCTTCGGTTCGCCGCCAAAATGCTTGTGATGCAGTTCCCCGGCGAGACTGATCGCCAGCTTCTGTTCGTTGCTTTCCTCCACGTTTTTCTGGCTCCTATTCCAGGTTTCCGGCGGCCTGCTGGATTCGCCGCCCAATCTCTTCCACCCACGCCAGATGTTCCGGCTTCATCAGCACCGAACGCAGGCAGGTTACTTTGCTGTCCTCGCTCGCGCCTTGCCATCCGGCGCCTGCAAAAAACTTCCCCGACAGGTGCGCCAGTGCCAGGTGCAATCCGCCCTCCGCCGCGCGGTCGAAGATCTCCTGCGCCCGCCGCGACGACTCATCCAGCGTATGAGCCTGCACAGCCCACACGACGATATCCAGCTCCGGGGCCGGTCCAGCCACAAACCTCCTGTCACTGGCAATCTTTCGGTACAGTTGCCCAGCGGCAGCCCGTCCCTGCTCCAGCCCGCGCCCGAACGCGCCGCCCCGCTTGAGTGGCAGCAGCCGCTGCGTTGTCCACAGCGCGACCGCCGAAGCTCCCGCGCGCGAGCATTCGAGGCTGATCTCGCCCAGATGCATCTCCTGAGATGTGAAATACGTGTACGGCGAGTCGTGTTTGTACCACCGTCCCATCGCCGGATCGCGAAAGAGCACGCAACCGCACCCGTAGGGCTGCAGGCCGTGCTTGTGCGGGTCAACAACGATTGAATCCGCCTCGCTGATTTGCGCAAATGCCCGCGCCGCTTCGGCTCCGAGATTCGACACCAGCCGGAAATACCCTCCATAGGCCGCGTCCACATGCAGCCGGAACCCGTATTTCTGCCGCAGAGCCACGATTTCGTCCAGTGGATCCACTGCCCCCAAGGCCGTCGTCCCCAGCGTTACCACCACAGTCCCAACACCGCCGGACGCCAACAGTTGCTCCAGCGCGCCCAGATCCATTCGTCCGCGCTCGTCGGTAGCCACGCTCGCATAATCCAACTTGAGCACCGCGCTGATGCGGTTGTGCGTGTAGTGCGCCTGCTCCGAAGCGACAATCTTCTTCCCCGGCGCCATCTGGCCCGCGACCCACAGCGCTTCCAAATTCGCGAAGGTCCCGCCGCTGGTCAGATGCCCCAGGAACTCCGTCCAGCCGAACATCCCGGCGATCTCCCGCACCGCCTCCACTTCCATGCGCGAGCTGGCCCGGCCGCCATCGAGCGCGTGGTTGTTCGGATTCAGAGCCATCGCCATGGCGTACGCCGCCCGCGCCGCCGGATGCGGCGGCTTGAGCATCTGCCCGGCGTAAAGGGGATGGAAATAGGGGTAGTTGTCCCCCATCCGCCGCGTCGCCTCGTCAAGCGCGGCAGCGGCCTCGGCCATCGCCGGGGGCTGTAGCCGCGCCTCCGGCAGGCCGACAAACTGATCTTTGAGCCGGTCCAGTGCCGGGACGAGCAGATCCAGGAAGGAATCGTTCATTGCAACCGATACAGAATACTCCGCGCCGTCCGGACGAATCGGGCGTAAGCTTGTGCCGGGAGGATTTTCCATGCAAAACTCCCACGTTTCGTTCGGCTTCTCACCGTTTCTCTTCCTCTTCCTGGTGCTGCTGGTTCTGCTGCTGCTCGCGGTGCGCGCCGCCGGCGCATAAACGCCCGTCTTCAGAATCTGTTACACTTAGGCAGCGTTAGAAAGAACCGGGCAAGAGCAGTCTTTCGCCTCGCCCAACCAAGCAGGATTTAGGGTCTGCCAGTTTCGCTCCGATTCACTCCAGCGCAATTCAATCAGTCAGGAAAATGCAACAAATGGAACAAGGTACTGTGAAGTGGTTTAACGACGCGAAGGGCTACGGCTTCATCTCGCGCCAGAACGGCGAGGATGTCTTCGTGCACTACTCTGCCATTTCCGCGAATGGCTTCAAGAGTCTGCAGGAAGGTCAGGCCGTGCAGTTCAACGTCGTCAAGGGGCCAAAGGGCTGGCAGGCAGCTGACGTGCAGCCTCTGTAAGACGCAGAGAAATCAGTTGGACAACTGCAAAAGGCGAGCTTCGGCTCGCCTTTTGTTATTTCCCGGAGGACTGGCCGTCCAGGCATTCGCGCTTCGCGCCGGCGGGGCTGCGATGCCGCATCCAACTGCTCGATGCCCGGCGAACTCGACGATCCCCGAACTGCCTTCGCTGCCGAGCGCACCTTCCTCGCCTGGATTCGCACCGGTCTGGGCCTGATGGGCGTCGGCTTCGCGCTCGCTCGCTTTGGCCTCTTTCTGCGCGAGTTCCATGGCCAGCAGCTCCCCACGCAGCACACCGGCCTCACCGTGGACTCCGGCGTCGCCCTTGTCGCGCTCGGCGTGCTGGTCAACGTCGCGGCCATATTGCACCACATCCGCACCGTCCGCGCGCTGCGCAACGGGAACTGGGTTCCAGGCCGCATCTCCACAGGAGCAGTCGTATTGGCCGCCGTCCTCGCCATCATCGGCCTTGGCGCCGGCATTTATCTCGTGCGTCTCCATTAGGAGCGTGTCCACTCATCCGGCGTTCCGGTCCCGAGGCTGCACTTGCGTAACCTCCCTCATGAACTGTGTTCTTGTCATCGACGATGGTGCGCCAGACAATAACCCCAATGTTTCTCTCTTTCCGCCTGCGGCTGATGGAGTCCGCCATGAACGCGCTGGAGCGCGCCAGCGAACGCCGCACACCCGGACGTGCTGCGCATCTTGTTACCGGGCTGCGCGGAGAGCGCGCCGCTTTCTTCTGGCTTCGCCACCGTGGATACATCGTGGTTGCGCGCGCCTGGCGATCCGGCCGCGCTCCCGGCGATCTGGACCTGATCGCCTGGCAAGGCAGCACGCTCTGTTTCATCGAGGTGAAGACACGCACCACGCGCGCCGTGGCTCCCGCGCACCTGGCCGTCGACAGCCGCAAGCGCCGCGTCCTGCGCAGGCTGGCACGGCACTATATGCGCCAGCTTCCCACGCGCGACGTTCCTACCCGCTTCGACATCCTGTCGGTCTATTTTGAAAAAGACGAGCCCGCAGCTTTCGAGCACTTCCCCGGGGCCTTCGACTGGGAAGAAGCGCAGCGCTGAAGAAGCGTCACCGGCTCGCAGCCAAAGAGAACAGCCGCCGTCGGAAGCGCATCGACAGCCTCATGGCGCCGCATCCTTTACGCACCGGAAGCCCACGGTTCCGGAGCGGTCGTAACTGGGCGCCATCAGCAGCAGCTTGCCGTGCGTATCGTTGCGGTACGCCTGCGGAAAATACCAGATCGATCCCTGCGGCTGGTAGTAGCTGCCGCCGCGCAGGATCGCCGCGCGGGTGTGGTCGTCTTCGAACTCATCGGTCCACTGCCACACGTTGCCGACCAGATCCATCACGCCGTATGGGCTCGCTCCCTGCGGGTGCGCATCGACGTCGTCCGGCCCGCGCAACGTCCGCCCCTCATCCGGCACGGGCACAGCCTTCGCGTCCCAGCTATTGCCCCACGGATAAACGCGCCCATCGTCGCCCTGCGCCACCAATTGCCACTCCCACTCATGCGGCAGCCGCTTGCCCGCCCAGTGTGCATAGGCCCGCGCATCTTCGAGCGAGACCCAGGTGACGGGCTTGTTTGCCCACCCGGCCGGATACGTGCCGTCCTTCCAGTCCTTCAGGAAATTCGCCGGATCGCGCGGCGCGTAATGGGTCGCATCCAGAAACCGCTTGAACTCCGCATTCGTCACCGGGTATTTGTCGATATAAAACGGATTGATCTCCATCCGGCGCTCGTGGAAGCGTTGCGGCGTGTCTTCCCAGGGGTACTGAACGTCCACGCCGACATCGTCGCCGCCTTCGATCTCGATGCCACGCACGCGGAAGAGATAACTTCCGCCGGGGATGCGGACCATGCCGGACGGGGCCGCTGCGGCGGGCTCGGTTCGGAGAGTGGGAACCATCCGCTGCGGCAGCACCTTCCACTCATGCGAGAAGCTATCCAGCGGCGTCGCGGTCATCGCCGCCATCGTCGTCATCAGTTGCTGCATTGCCGGGCTCAGCTCGCGCGCCGCGAGCACCATGCCGTAGCCCCGCGCTTCCATCGGGAGCGACAGGATTGCCTGGCCGCCATCGATTTCCGGCGCCAATTCCTTGCCATGATAGAGATCGAAGTAGCGCATCCCCTGCCGAAAGGGCACCGTCATCTGCGGCCCCGCAACGGCGTACTCATTGCGATTGACCATCGTCCACACCGTCTCGTCACCGAGCGGCCAGCGGCTGGCAAAAACGCCGTAGCCATGCGTCGGATAATACGGCTCCCATCCGGGACTCACCAGAAACGGTGCAACTCCGCGTTCCATCGTTGCCACGCGCCGTGTGGCCTCCGCATCGCGCGGGGTGATTCCGTTCCAGATGCCCCAAATGTTCTCCCAGCTTTCCCAGCCTTCGCCGTTGAAAAAGGCGAACTGCAGATCATCGGTCTTATCACGATTCCAGCGGTCAGAGATGTTGACCTCATGGCGCGTCTCCAGCCAGCGAAATCGATCGACAGTGGGCGCAAACTGGAAATCGTATTGCCCCCAGGTGAGCACGTTCCAGGCGAGCGCTTCGTCGGATGGGCTGTCTTCAGGCTCAAAGGCCAGCGGATGGCCGACCTTTTCCGCGGCAAGCGAAAACGCAAGAGGCACGCCGTCCTGCGTGTCGCCGTTGACGCCGTCAGCCCCAATCTCCTTCATCAGCTCCGCGATCGCCCGGGGCCATGGAATGACGGGATCGCGTGTTCCCTGGTCCCACATCATCATGGGAAACAGAACCCGTACGCCGCGGCGATGGAAATCGGCCACCATCTGGCGCACGCCTTCGATGCCGCCCGGCATGGAACGCACCATGTCCAGCTGGTTGCGGTCGTCGATGCCCATGTTGGGATAAGTCGACCAGATCAGCACGGCGTCGATTCCGCCATACCGCTTCTCGAGATCGTCCAGATAGCGGTCAACCGTGTATTTTCCCGCAACCGGATCGTAAAAATAGCGATCCTGCACCATCATTTGCGGCTGGATAAAGCTTGACTGTACCCATTGGAGCGCCGGCAACACGTAGCGCCAGCCGTCGTAGCCAACCCGAATACGCCGCTCCGTGCGCCAGGCGGTGACGGCCTTGAGCCACTCCTCGTGTTCATTCCCCATGCACGGATATCCGCCCCTGTCCCCGGGCGAGCCCAGCGTCAGGCAGTCCGGCGGCGGAATCTGCTGGTCGCGGGGAACATAGCGGTCATCCTGGGAAAACGCAGAGGCGGCCAGCAGAGCGGCGCAAACGGCTAGCGAAGTCGCCATCGCAACGCGCTTCCTCTGCACGAGGGCATTCATCGTTCGAACTCTTTCTTATTTGGGAGTCAGGCCCATGTGCTTGCCAGCTTCCGAGTTGCCCGGGCCGCCGACAATCTGCAGCGTAGGAATGCGGTCATCCATCGAGGGCAGCGGCGGGAACGGCATGTGCGGTTCCGCCTGGTACCAGTACGCCACCGAGTAGTAGTTATCGGAGCGGTGATTCGCGTGCCCGTGCTCGATGGTCGCCTTCATATAAGTCCTGAATGGGATCGGCGAATCCAGGTGGAACCGGTATACGCTCCAGCGGCCTCCGGCCAGCTCTTTATCCACCACCGGCGCTCCATACAGCAGATACGAGAATGGCGCGCCGCCAAAATCCCACGCGCCAAGGAAATAATCCTCCGAGCCGGTCCCGATGGCGGTTGGCTTGTCGCTGTCGATGAAGAACATCGGGTCGCCCTCGCCCCACCAGCCATCCTGATTCTGCAGTACGGACATGGTTACGCCCACGAATTGCCCGTGACCTTTGGCTTCAAACCACACGTAGTTATCTTTTCCATCCAGATTTCTGTGGTAATCCACCAGAGGATCGCCGTTTTCATACCACTGATTGGTCCAGCCATGATTTGGCTGAGCCTGCCGATACTCCGCATGAAAGTAGAGCGTGTCCGCAGGCAATGCGTGCGAGTAAGTTCGATACTCAATGTTGTAGTAGATATTGCTTGCAGCTTCCTTCCCTTCATTGGTGACGGTAATGCGCGCGTGATGACGGTACGGCATCGGAAAGAAGCAGTTCAGCGCGCCAGTATTCCCTACGGAAAGCAGCTCCGATTGCCAGGTGTATAAAACGCCCAGCCCCAGGCCGAAGAAATCCCCGATCGGTGTTTCCACGCTCGGATCCTTCTCATCGTCCCAGTACATGCGCAGCACAATGCGCTTCAGATAATAGGGCTCGGGATCGGCAATCGTGAACCAGATGTGCGACACCATCCCCGGTCCGCCGGAATCCAGCACCGTCAGCGTCTGTCCCGGATTGAGAGCCAGAGAGTCAACGTTCCCTCCGGTCTTCTCTTCGCTCGACGACAGATGCCACGTGTAGTCTTGTTGCTGCGTGACGTCGGGCATCCAGTTGCCTGTCTGTCCGTGCGCCTGGAGCGCCATTCCGAGCGCCAGAAGGATTCCCGGCGCGGCCTGCAGGGCCTTTTTCGCTACTTCCATCCGTTACTCACTCCCGTAAGGCAGCGGCGCCGGATGCCCCGCCATGCGCCACGACCACATCAGGAACGATGTCGCGGTGAGATCGATGGCGGGTTCCGTCGTCGTGTAGGACTGCATGTTGTCCTTGTAGTACGTATACACCGAGGGGTCGTAGGCTCCGTCGTTGCCGTCGAATTTCCGAAAAGGATTAGCGCCATTCGCCGGGCAGAGGATCATGCCATCCACAAGGCCGGAGCTGGTCTGATCTGCGGGTCCCTCCGATGACGCGCCCCAGAGGATTGGCGTGCCGCCGGAAGTTCCATCGAGGGCTCCCACAAGATTCGCAACCTGGTGCTGAATGCAGTTTGGAAAGGTCGTTCCGTCGCCGACGATGAAGGATGAACCCCAGGAGTTGGCGCCGAGGATGTTTCCGAGCCATCGCTGGGCATATAAACTGTAACTCTCGCTCCCGGTGAGCCAGTACGCTTCACTGGCCATAACAGAAAGACCTGCGCCGTGCGAGGTCACGTCGCCGTTATCCCACTGCTCGCCAAATCCCCACGGATCCAGCGCGGCCTGCTGGATCGCGACGCCGACCTGCGCCAGGAACTGCTTGCGGATGCCTGCGGCAGTGAAGGCGAGGCCGCTGGGATCGCCCGCCGCCTTGAGCGCGCGGTAGAGCTCGAAGTGCGCGAGGCCGCTGACGTCAAGAAGATTGAGAGTATCTTCGAAGCCGGGATCGTAGATATCGGTTACGTAATTCTTAGCGAATTGCGCGGCATCGCTTAGGTACTTCATTGGATCGGTGACGGGCAGATCGGCGGCGACATCGCCGCACTGCTGCGCCTCAGAGACAGCAAAGTACAGCTCCGTTGCGCCCAGCTCCATGTCATCATCCCAGACAGTTTCCGCGTTGGGCGGCGTCGAAGTCAGCAGGCAGGTAGGGCACTGTGTGGTGTAGGAGAACCCGGCGGGGTCCGGATAAGTCAGGTTGGCAAGGGCGTAGATATCCTCGGCTCGTTGCAGACAGCCATGCGCCAGAGCCGGATTTGTGGCGTGGTTCAGCTGATAACAGAGAGCAAAGTCAGCGGAGAGACGGCCGGCAAGGTTCGGGCTGATCGGCGATCCCTGCGGGAGCGCGGGGAAAACCGGGCGGTTGCAGATGTAGTAGGTAGTAAGCGGATCGCACGGCTCTGGATCGCCGGACTGGTCGTAGTTATCCGCGGCCTGGGGCAGAGTCCAGATGTCGTACTCGGTGATCAGGCAATAGGGGCTGTTATAAGTGCCGCCGCAATAACCCGCGCTGGAAGCCGGGTCGCCCATGCCGTAGTAATCCCAGTCCTGGCTGTTGTCCACCTGGTAGTACAGAGTTTTGGTTTGTTCGCTCCACATTTTCATCAGCCATTGCAGGCCGAAAGCGGCTTCGTCGGTGAAGTCGGATGAGTACGGAGCCCCGTTGCCGCTGTCCCCTGCGTACGATACTGACACCGGCGGAGCGGGTGGATGGATCGGGGCGTCGGCGCCCATCTGGTTGGGAAAATCGCGGACCCCGATCTCCATGAGCGCGACAACATAGCTCTCGTCCTCGACATACTTCATGTAGTCTCCGGCATCCCACCAGCCGCCGGACGCGTCGATGTCAGGCAGTTTTGCAGGAACAAGGGGCGGCGCGGGCGGCACATTGTCCACGTAGCCGTTGTCGTCAATTGGGGGCGTGTTGTAGACCGTGACGTTGGCGTCGTTCAGATGGCCAGGGGCGGTACGCAGCGCGTTGGGGATATAGTCCGGGCCGTCCCGCTCGGTTTCATAGAAAAACAGCGTGTTGAGCAGAAATCCCGGATACAGCGTCGTCGGAGTATCTACGGCGAACTGCGGCGATTTCGCGCTGACCGGCCCCGCGACCGCGATGGTGTAAGTGTCACCGCCGGGAACGGAAAAGTCGATGGCGTACACGTCGTAGGTAATCGTCTTGTTGTGAGCCCAGGTGCCGATGAGAGAGCCGACAGCCCCGGAGGCAACGATCTTGCCCGCAGAATTTGTCACCGCAAAGGTAACTCCGGTGACCGGAGCGGTGGTCATGAGATAGGCGCGCGCCGGCTGCCCCGCTTCATAGCCGGCCTGATTCACCCTTATCCATGCATCCTCTGCCCGGGATCTACAGGCGAAGGTGAGTAACAGAACAGCGACGAGTAGTCCGACTCTGCGACGAGAATTACGGATGGAGAACAGCATGGAACCCTCCGGATCTTCTGCTCATCGAGTGGAAGCTCAGAAGTAATATTTGAGCGCGAATTGAATGTTGCGCTCTCCCTGGGTTGAGCCGATCAGACCGAATCCGGCGCTGCAGGCGGTCCCGGCGGCTCCGGAACAGCCCATGTTGGGTGCGTTGAAGATCGGATGATTGAGCGCGTTAATGCCCTCGGCGCGAAACTCCAGGCGCTGACCTTCGAAGGTTGGGAAGCTACGCTGGATGCTGAGGTCGATCTCATCCAGGCCCGGACCGCGCAGCGTGCTGATGCCACAGGTGCCGAAGGTGCCATTCTGAGGGTTGGCATAGGTGTCGGGGTTCATCCACTGAATGCCGGAGATGGTGCGCTGCTTCAGATACTGAACGTTGCCAAAGCAGTCAGCTCGTGCGCCGCGGCTGGTGGTTCCGGAATAATCAGTGGAATCGGTAACGGTGAGCGGGAATCCGCCGCGGAAAGTGTAGATGCCGGCAGCAGTCCAGTTATTGATGATGGCATTTGTCACGCGGTTGGCCTGCGAATCAAGCTGATGGCCGCGCCCGAAGGGAAGGCTGTAAACGAAGTTGGCGGTGAGGTTGTTATGCAGATCGAAGTAGCAACTGCCCCACTCCGCTGCGGGATCGTAAAGGTTCTGCCAGTAGGCGGAGGCGTTCGAGGCCTGGCCTCCGTCGCCGTAGAAACCGATATTGTTGGTGAGGCAGTGCGACCATGCGTAGGAAATCTGGCCCTGAAGACCATTGGCCAGGCGACGCTGGAGGACGGCCTGCAGGGCGTTGTAAGACGCGTTACCGTCGGAGTAAGTAGCGGCAACGTAGGAAACTGTGCTGGCCAGTGCGGGATTCCCGGCGAGATAGGGGCTGGGCAGAATCGTTCCATTTGGCAGCAACTGGGACTGAAGCAGGCTCTCGGGGACCATCAGGTGGGTGCCGTGCTGTCCGACGTAGGCGACCTCAACAGTGGTGCTCGGGTTCAGCTCCTGCTGCACGGTGAGATTCCACTGCTGAGAAATGGCGGGACGGACGTTCGGGGCCCAGAGATTGAGGATCGTGCCGGCGAAGAGGTTCGATGTGTTGATCTGTAGCGGATTGGTAATGAGCAGCTGTGCGGGATTGCAGCCGGCCGTTCCGCCGGAGCAGTAGTTCACCAGCTGCATCTGAATGTTGAAGGGAATATTCAGCGGTGTCCGCAGCGCGTTGCCGGTACCCTCGAGATAGTCCGACAGCGTGTAGGCACCACGTATAACGGTCTTTCCCTGGCCATGGTCGGTGGTATAGGCGAAACCGAGGCGCGGCTCGAAATCGGCAATGCCGTAGTAGCCGTTATAGAGAGCCTTGTTGCTGCCTGGCTTCGGAGCAAGGCCCGGGAAGGTCACCGACGGCAGCGTGGATCCGGCCGGGTAGAGCGGCTGGCCCGAGAGGGGATCGTAATTCAGCTGCTGGCCGTGCGCCTCCGTCCAGGGCGTATGCGCCTGATAGCGAACGCCATAATCCAGCGCGAGGCCCTGCAGGGCCTGCCAGGTATCCTGCGCGTAGACGCCGAAGATCGAGGAACGCTGTCCCCACGCTGGCTCGCCAGTTCCCCCCTGGATGCTGGGGAAGTACTGGGCAGTCGTATTCAGCATCCCGAGGTAGAAATCCGAGTCAGGCGTACCCGTGAAGTTACCGCCAAAGTAACGGTCGCCAAGGATGCCGGCATTGCCTGAATAAAAGTCGTCCATGCGCTGGCGCTGGAACTGGAAGCCGGCCTGAATCACGTGGCGGCCGTGCGTGAGGTTCAGATTGTCGCTGGCCTGGATGATGGTGTCGGACCAGTTCTGGATGTTGCCCGCGCCCCCGACACCCGATGAAGGTCCGAGGTCGATTTCGAGCAGGCCGGGACCGCCTTCGTTGCCGCTGGGAATGCCGATCGCATCGCCGAAATTGCCGATGCCGGGCGTTGCGGAAGAATTGTTGAGCAGCTGCACCCAGTTAACGCCAAAGCGAGCGTCGTTTACGACATGTGGATTGAAAGTGTGCGTCCAGTCGATGACACCACTCTGGATATCGGCCTGCCCATTATTGACGCTGATCGACAACAGGCTGTTCACCGGGTTGTTCTGCTGTAACTCCTGCGAGTAACGGGCGAACATATGATTCGCCGGCGAGACATTCCAGTCAAAGCGGGCATCGCCCTGGTCCACATTCAGTGGCGTTCGCGTGCTGAATACAAAGTTATTCAGGATGGTTGAGTTGGTCAGCGACGAAACCGAAGGATAGTAGGGCGAACTCAACAGGTTTTGGGCCACTTTCCCGGTCCCGGAGTTATAGAGAGAGGTCAGGGTTGGGTCCGTATCGCTGTTGATGTAGGCCTGCAGACGGTTAAATGGGATGTTTGCGCCGGTATAGGGGTCGACGAGTTGGGTGCCTCCGGTACAGTTCCCGTTGGCATCGAAGCTGCCGCCCACGGAAGGATCGGTGCAGAGCTGCCCGAAGTCGCCGGCACGCTCGCTGGCTGTAAAGGCGCTGAAGGCCGAATCGGAGTACGCCTCGAAACGCTGTCCCTGATAGTCCACAAAGAAAAAGAGTTTGTCGCGCCTGATGGGGCCGCCCAGCGTAAATCCGTACATGTTCCAGCGCAGGCCAGGGCGCGGCGCAACATCGCTGCCGGCTTCGACGTTCTCGAGCTTGTTGAACCAGTTGTTCGCGTTCAGATAATCGTTACGGAAGAACTCCCACAGGTCTCCATGAAACTGGTTGGTGCCGGCCTTGGTGGTCACGTTGACGATGCCGCCCATGAAGTTGCCGAACTCGGCGGGGGCATTCTGCGTGATCATGTTGAATTCTTCGATGGCATCGGGACTGGGCGTGTAGGCGACCAGGTTATCGGAGGTTTGATTGTTGTCCATGCCGTCGAGCAGATAGTTATTATCCTGGGCGCGGTTGCCGTCGACGTAGGGCTCCTCGGCCGTGTCGATACGTTGCGACTGCTGCATGTTGACGGGATTCGTGGTGGTGACGCCCGGCGCGAGCATGGTGAGTTGCAGATAGTTGCGGCTAGCCAGAGGCAAAGCGACATTGGTGGCCGCGTTGATGACCGTGCTGATCTCGGTGGTCTGCTCCTGCAAAATCGGCCCGGCGGCCGTGACCGTGACGACCTGAGACACCTTGCCTACGGTCATCCTGAAATCGATGCGTGCGGTCTGGTTCAGCACCAGGGTGAAGGCGGAGTGGACGATAGTTTGAAAGCCGGTTGCTTCCGCCTGCAGCGTGTAAGTCCCCACCGGCAAGCGCGGCAAATAGTATTCACCGGCTGAGTCGCTCTTCGTTTCAAACCTGGTGCCGCGATTGACGTCGGTCGCGGTGATGGCCGCATTGGCGATCACGGCTCCGCTCTGATCGGTCACCTGACCGCTGACCGCAGCCGTCACTTCCTGCGCCGGGGCGCGGCGGGCGAGCAGCGCGCAGGCTGCGCACAGGATTGCTGCAAGAGAGATATGCAAAAAGCCAATGCGCCTCATAGAAGAATCTCCCTTATGGGAATGAGCCCAACCACGCATACTGCGGTAACCGGGACCTATCGTTGATCGCGAACCGGTGATTCCGGCTTCTCAAATCGCCAGGTTTTCCACGCAGAAAGGGTTGCACTTCGCAGTCATGCAGGCACCGCCTATCGCCCCGGTTTCGACATTGCCGGCCTACGGGTTAACGTTAGGCTCACAGCAATGGCGGACTCCCAGCGATGTGGCGAACTCTATATTGAAACGTTTGAAACGTCAAGTACACGCTTGGAAGCCGGTTTCAGGAGCGGATCACCGGCTTATTGATCGCGCCAAGGTTGCGCAGTGTAATGCAGCCACTACTACCCAGCGGCGCCTGAGCTATTTGCTTCCGGCAGTTGCGCTCCCCGACTGCTCGCCCGACTGCCCGACCTGCACGATCAACACGGCGAACGGATCCAGCTCCACGCGGCGCAAATCGCGAGGCGGGCTCTTCATCGTAGTCAGAAGAGTTGTAGCCTTCGCGGTTCCAGGGTCATAACGATCAAGATCCGCAGCAAGACGCTGTCGCTGGCCGGACATGTTCAGGGCCACCAGCACGGTGCGATCCTGATATCGACGCAGGAAGCACAACACATTCGCGTCGTCCGGATCGATGTCAAGGTAATCGCCGTCTGCGAATGCCACATTGTCGCGCCTTAGCCGAAGCAGGGCCTTGTAAAAGTTCAGAATCGATCCCGGGTCCTGCGATTCCGTTGCCACGTTGTGCGTTTTGTAACTTGCCGGAATCGGCAACCACGGTTTGCCTTGGGTAAAACCCGCATTGGGCGCATCGCTCCACTGCATCGGCGTCCGCTCGCCGTCCCGTCCCTTGTTCTTCGGCCAGTCCATTCTCCCCAGAGGATCGAGCACATCGGCGAGGCGTTTGGGATCGTTGTTACTCATCCCGATCTCCTCGCCGTAATACATCACTGCGGTACCGCGCAGAGTGAGATAGAGCGCCGCCATCAGTTTCGCGATCTGATCGTTGTGCACGCCGTCGCCGTAGCGGTTATAGGACCGCTTCATATCGTGATTCGTGATAACAAAGGTCGGCCACTCGCCGGATGACTCGATCATGTCGATCTGGTGGCGAAACTTCGGCGCCGACAGCGTATTGACTGTGGCGAACATGAAATCCATGGGCAGCTGAATCTCGTCGTCGTGGTCGCCATAGTACTGCTTCAGCTGGCTGATGTTGTCGGTCCACGTTTCCCCCAGCAGGACCGCATCGTATTGATCCGACAAGCTCCGCAGCCGCCGCAGAATCACATGGTTTTCGGCCAGGTTGTCGTTGTACTTGTTCACCATTTCCCCGTTAACGATGGGGTTGTCGTGCAGATTCGGGTCTTCGTACAGGGTGTCGACCGCGTCCAGCCGGAATCCCGCGACGCCACGGTCGTACCAGAACCGCGCCACATTGAACATCGCACGCTGCACGGCAGGGTTCCGCCAGTTCAGGTCCGGCTGAGCCGCCTCGAAGTAGTGGTAATACCACTGGCCTGTCTTCGCATCCCAGGTCCACGCCGGTCCGCCAAAGTCCGAGATCCAGTTATTCGGCGGCTGCCCCGGGCCCTTGCCGTCCCGCCAGATGTACCAGTCGCGATACTGAGAATTCCGCGACGAGCGCGAAGCCAGAAACCATGGATGCTGGTCCGACGTGTGGTTCATCACAAAGTCCATCAGTATGCGGATGTGGTGTTGCCGCGCCTCTTTCACCAGACGGTCGAAGTCCGCCAGCGTTCCGTACATCGGATCGATGTTCGTGTAATCCGAAACGTCGTAGCCGAAATCCTTCTGCGGCGACGGATAACAGGGCGTAATCCAGATCGCGTCGACGCCCAGCGCTTCCAGATAATCCAGCCTGGACGCGATGCCGTTCAGATCGCCGATGCCGTCATTGTTCGAGTCCGCGAAGCTGCGCGGGTACACCTCATAGATCACCGAAGGGCGCCACCAGGGCCTCTGGCCCGCGCCCTGCGCCGGGCTTTGAGCCCGAAGAGGAGACCATGAAAACGGCACAACCATCATCAGCGCGACCAACATCCACCCACGGCCCAACATCAAAATCAGCCCCCTGTTCCTGCAAACCTTCGCTACTGCGCTTCCCACAGCGCCGACTGGAACCCACGCCGAATCTTTCCGCGGATGGGCTGAATTGTATCTTGAATCGTTTGAACTCTGCGATATGATCGTCCCGTCGCGCAACATAGCAGGCGAGGAGGGTCTCGTGTTCGGAAAGTCTCACCTGGCAGCTCTGCTGCTGATAGCCGCGGCGGCTCTTCCCCTGTGCGCGCAGACGGCCGACGTCGACATCACGCCTGGCGACGCGGTCAACCATTTCATCCCGCAGCAAACGCTCGGCGCCGGCCTCGACCGCATCTCAGTCGAAGCCATCGACAAGGCCCTCACACCCAGGATGCTCGCCACCGTTGCTCCCTCCGGCTGGGAGCCCATCACCTACCGCCAGAACACCGACCTTTCCGTCGAAGCGTGGCACTGGAATCCCAACGGCACGTGGAGCGATCCCGCCGGCCACGGCTACTTTACCGGCTCCACGGCTTTGGGCGAGCCGATTCGCTACTCCTACGGTTACTCGCTGCCGCGCCGCGGCTTTACACGCAACGACGGCACCGGCAACACCGGATACTCCCGCCTCACCGACGGTGACACGAACACCTTCTGGAAGAGCAATCCCTACCTCACCCAGCGCTACACCGGCGAGCCCGACAGCCTGCACCCGCAGTGGGTTATGCTCGATCTCAAGGACAAACAGCTCGTCGACGCCATTCGCATCGACTGGGCCGCGCCCTATGCCACGCATTTCGATGTCCAGTACTGGACTGGCCTCGATCCCATCGGCAAACCCACTGAAGGCGTCTGGGAAACCTTCCCCGACGGCTCCATCAGCGCAGGAAAGGGCGGCGAGGAGACCATCTCCCTCACCGATATTCCCCAGGTCGTTCAGTTTGTGCGTATTTTCATGACCGCGTCCTCGAATACCTGCGACGCCGATGGCCCCTCCGATCCGCGCAACTGCGTGGGCTACGCCATTCGCGAGCTGTATCTCGGCACGCTGGGGCCACATGGAGAGTTTCACGACATGGTGCGCCACACGCCCGACCAGGATCAGACCACCACCTACTGTTCCTCCGTCGATCCCTGGCATACCGCCGACGATCTGCTGAACACCCACCAGGCGCAAGTCGGCTTCGATCTCTTCTACACCAGCGGCATCACCCACAACCTGCCCGCGATGATCCCGATCGCGATGCTTTACAGCCAGCCCGAGGATGCTGCTGCGGAAATCCGCTACATCGAGGAGCGGCACTATCCCATCTCCTACGTCGAAATGGGCGAGGAGGCTGACGGCCAATACATTTCACCGGAAGACTACGGCGCTCTCTATCTCCAGTTCGCCGCCGCCATCCACAAGGTCGACCCCAATCTCAGACTCGGAGGCCCCGCATTTCAGGGCGTCAATGAAGATATCAGGATCTGGCCCGATGCCAGCGGCAACACTTCCTGGTTCAGCCGCTTTCTCAACTATCTCCGTTCTCACGGGCGCATGCAGGATCTGGCCTTTTTCTCCTTCGAGCATTACCCGCTCATACCGTGCGCTTTTACCTGGGCCGATCTTTATGAGGAGCCGCAACGCATCGATCACATTATTCAGGTGTGGCACAACGACGGGCTGCCGAAGGACGTGCCTTACTTCATCACCGAGTCAAACTTATCCTCGGGCGACAGCGAAGCTTCTCTCGATAACCTTGCCGGCCTCTGGCTCGCCGATTACGTCGGCTCGTTCCTCGCCGCGGGCGGGAATGGCCTTTATTACTTCCACTATCTTCCCCTGAGTGAAGATCGAGGTTGCAATAACTCGCCCGGCGTCTTCGGCATGTTCACCGTCGATAAGAACTATAACGTCGTGCAGCCTCTCTCGCAGTTTTTTGCAAGCGAACTCATCAACACAGAATGGATCGAGCCCGGCAAGCAGGTGAACACCATCTTCCCCGCCTCCAGTACTGTCAGCGACGGTGCAGGACACATGCTGGTGACGGCCTACGCCGATCTTCGTCCCGACAAGCAATGGTCAGTGATGCTCGTCAACCGCGACCAGGATAACGCCCATGCCATCAAAGTCGCATTCCATAACAACGACAACGGCCGCACCCTGGGATTTTCCGGCGATGTCCATGCGGTGATCTTCGGCAAGGAGCAATATGCGTGGCATCCGCAGATTGTGTCCCCCATGTCCCATCCCGATAATCCCGACGAGCCAGTGATTGTCAGCGGCTACGGCCACGCCGACCCGGATGGTCCACCAAAGCAGGAGGACCTTCACATGACGCCCACGTCGGGAATCGAGATCCCTGCCGCATCCATCATGGTCATACGAGGAAGCCTCGCGCCGGTCGACCAGCAACGGTGATCGCGCTTGCCAGGTGCACCCGCAGTCCCGGCGTTTACGCACTCCTGCGCGTGGAGGAGTTCCGCTAAATGTCCAGGTTCTTCACGTCCAGCGCGTTGTCTTCGATGAATTTGCGGCGCGCGTCCACGTCTTCGCCCATCAGCGTGGTGAAGATCGTCTCCGTCTCGGCGATGTCCTCGAGCTTCACCGAAAGTAACGTGCGACGCTCGGGATCCATCGTCGTCTCCCACAGTTGCGCCGCAGTCATCTCACCGAGACCTTTGTAGCGCTGCACCTGGTAGTCGCGCCGGCCCTGCTCGATGACGTACTCGAAGAGCTCGCGCGGCGTCTGCTTCTCCACCGGCTCCTGGGCGGCGGCCCTGGCTGCGCGCTTTGATCCCGGCGCTGCCGCCTTGCCCACCTGCGGGTCTCCTTCCGGCGCGCTTTCCACGCCCTCTAACTCCTCCGGCTCGGCCGCGGCTGCTGCGGACTTCCCTGCATATTCGACGATGAACGGCGGCTCAAGCATTTCCCTGATCTGAGCGTGTTTGGCCATCATCTGCCGGTACTCCGGCGTCGAAGCCAGCATCCAGTCGATGCGGCGCTCCGCACCCTGCGCGTCGGTGAAACTGAGCGACCACGTCTGGTGCTCCTCGTCGCACGCAGGCCTGGAGAGCCCCTTGAACTGATACTTTTTTGCAATCTTCTCGAGATCTTTGTAAAGCGCTTGCAGCTTGCCTTCGCTCTCGAAGTCGGCGCGCTTCGTCAGCTCCGCGTGCGCCAGCATCGTCGTCACTTCCTCGTTGCGCAGCCGCTTGTTCACCTTGTCGAAGAAGCCGAGATACTCATTGAGCTGCCCCATGAACTTGGTCAGCGCCCCGCCCTCCAGCTTGGCCGCACCCTCGCCGTAGCGGACGATCATGCCCTCGGCCGCGCGCTTCACCATGGCGCGCACAAACTCGCGCTCGTCCTTGATGTACTCCTCGCGCTTGCCCTTCTTGATCTTGAACAGCGGCGGCTGTGCGATGTACACGTTGCCACGGCGGATCAGCTCATTCATGTGCCGGAAGAAAAACGTGAGCAGCAGCGTGCGGATGTGCGATCCGTCCACGTCGGCGTCGGTCATCAGGATGATCTTGCTATAGCGGAGCTTGCTCGCGTCGAAATCGTCCTTGCCGATGCCCGTGCCCAGCGCTGTGATCATGGCGCGAATTTCCTCGTGGCCCAGCATCTTGTCGTAGCGCGCCTTCTCCACGTTGAGAATCTTGCCCTTCAGCGGCAGAATCGCCTGGAACTTGCGGTCGCGCCCCTGCTTCGCAGTGCCGCCGGCTGACTCGCCCTCGACCAGATACAGCTCGCAGTGCTGCGGATCCCGCTCCGAGCAGTCGGCCAGCTTGCCCGGCAACCCGCCGCCATCCAGCGCGCCCTTGCGGCGTGTCAGGTCGCGCGCCTTGCGCGCCGCCTCGCGCGCCCGCGCCGCTTCGATCGCCTTGTTGATGATCCGCTTCGCGACCGGAGGATTCTGCTCGAGGAAAGCGCCCAGCCGCTCGTTCACCAGCGCCTGCACGGTGCCCGCGATGTCTGAATTCAGCTTGCCCTTGGTCTGCCCTTCGAACTGCGGCTGCGGCAGCTTCACGCTGATGACGGCCACCAGACCTTCGCGCACATCGTCGCCGGTCAGGTTCTCCTTCACGTCCTTGAACAGGCCGAGCTGCTGCCCGATGTAGTTCACGGTGCGCGTGAGCGCGGTGCGGAAGCCCGAGAGGTGCGTGCCGCCATCGACCGTGTTGATGTTATTCGCGAAGCAGAAGACCGTTTCCGAGTAGCCGTCGTTGTACTGGAGCGCGATCTCCATGTCCACGCCGTCGCGCAGACCCTCCATCACGATTGGCTTGTCGTGCAGCGTCTGCTTGCCGCGGTTCAAATGCTTGATGAATTCGCCAATCCCGCCTGCGTATTTGAACTCCGTGCGCTTTGCTTCGCCCGTCTTGGCGTCGGTCGCGCGCTCGTCGGTCAGCGTGATGGTCAGCCCCTTGTTCAGGAAGGCTAACTCGCGCAGCCGCTGCGCCAAGGTGTCGTAGTTGTATTCGGTGACGGTAAAGATGCTCTTGTCGGGCAGGAAGTGGACCTTCGTCCCGCGCCGCTTGCTCGTGCCCGTCTGTTGCAGCTTGCTGGTCGGAATCCCCTTTGAGTAGCTCTGCTCGTACGTGTGGCTCTGCTCGCCGGGTTTCGCCGGACGCCAGATCTCCACCTCGAACTCCTCGCTCAGCGCGTTCACGCAGCTCACGCCTACGCCGTGCAGTCCACCCGAAACCTTGTAATTCGACGCGTCGAACTTGCCGCCCGCGTGCAGCTTGGTCAGCACAACCTGCACTGCCGGCATCTTCTCGCCGTTGTCGAGGGTCATCTCGTCCACGGGAATGCCGCGCCCGTCGTCCGTCACCGTAATCGAATTATCGTCGTGGATTGTGACTTCGACCCTGGTTGCATACCCGGCCAGGGCCTCGTCCACGGAGTTGTCCACCACCTCGTAGACCAGGTGGTGCAGACCCATCTCGCCGGTCGAACCGATGTACATGGCGGGGCGCAGGCGTACGGCCTCCAGGCCTTCCAGTACCTTGATGTTTTCGCCGGTGTATGAGCCGTTGCCGGCCCCGTTTCCGTCGGGGGGAATCGCGTTTTCCGTGGGTGTCAGTTCTTTGGTCGCCATGCTGCTCCAGTGGAGGGGTAAACCGATCCGGCGGGCGCCGATTTTGGGACCCTGCGCAGACTGCTTCTGCGCGAGAAAACCGGCTGAAAAATAAGGAATTTCGGGTCGCCGCTACCCCTTTATTTTAGCACGCGGAAAAGGGGTAGTTTTCAGTCTCAAAAAGGGTGCAAAAGAGCGGCAAAACAAGGCATTTTTACTGGCATTCCCATACCGCGATGAATGGAAAAGGGGCCGCCTTCCGACGGTCCCCTTCAGACTTGCGCGGGAAAGGTTCAGTAGCCCGGTCCGGGCCCTGGTCCGCCGCGATAGACCGCGTGGTACCCTTCGCGGAAGCCATTGCGGTAGTCGTCGCGGAGGGGCCCCGCCACCGGAGGATTACGGAAGCGCGGATGCCGGTCAACGTCGGGCCGCAGACCGTCGTGGATGTCACGCTGCGCGGCGCGGACGCCATCGTGATAGCCCTGCTGCGCCACCGCGCTGTAGGCCGGCGGGGGCGGATACTCGGGGCGCGGATGCGAACATCCCACCAGAATCAGCGGCAAACAAGCCAAAGCCGCACAGGAAATCAGAAATTTTCTCATTAGTTGTCCTTTCGCGCTTAGGCAGACGCCGAATGCGCGTCCCGGCGACGCGTTTGCGCCGGAACCGTGGATATCAGCCAATGTTCCGGCTCACTTCCGCGGTAAACCCGGCTCCGCGCTCTCAGGTTGCGCTTTTGGCCCCGCGTTTCTCAGAACGATTCCAGGATGTCGGCGACCGCGGAGCGCGCGAAAGCCTCGGCAAGGCGCTGGGTGGCGGCTGAGTCTTCCTGGATGAAGCTGGCCAGATCCTCGGTTTGTTCATACTGCTGGCGGAAAATATACGACGGGTTCTGCCAGATGGTCTTGCCGTTGCGGTCGACGACCGCCAGCCGCGCGGTAATCGTGACCAGGTAGCTGGAGGTTTGGCCGGTGGTGTTGTCATACGTCAGCGGCACGATCTG
>JASIAO010000538.1 GCA_030041955.1 Acidobacteriaceae bacterium
TGATCAAGAGCGACGGCACACCCTGGCGGCCTATCGTTCACATTCAGGACATCATCGGGGCGATGATCGCGGTCCTTGACGCTCCGCGCGAAGCCGTGCATAACCAGACATTCAACGTGGGGCGCAACGAGGAGAACTTCCGGATCCGCGAGCTGGCGGAGATCGTCGCCGAGGTGGTTCCCGGCTGCCGGATCGAGTACGCTCCCGGCGGCGGACCGGATAAGCGCTGTTATCGCGTGAACTTCGACAAGATCACGCGGCTGCTGCCAGGTTTCCGGCCTCAGTGGACGGCGCGGCGCGGGGCAAAGGAACTCTATGAGGCATATCAAACCTGCGGCCTCACGCTCGCCGATCTCGAAAACGGGCGTTATCTCAGGATTCGCGAGATTCTTCGTCTGCAGCAGGCCGCGAAACTGAGCAGCGATCTGCGCTGGACCGAACAGTATGCGGCAACCGAAGTGAATGCCTAAAGGGAAGGCCAGAAAAAGGACTATGACGACACTTACCGCTCTTCAGGACATCGAAGCTCCGGCAGCAACCGCGGCTTGCCGCTTCTGCGGCGCCGGCCTGCGCGAGACCTTTGTCGACCTGGGCATGTCTCCGCTATGCGAAACCTACCCCGCCGATCCGAACCGGGGCGAGATGTATTACCCGCTCCACGTCTACGTATGCGGGGAGTGCTTTCTCGTGCAGCTGGAGGAGTTCGAGCGCGCGGAGGACATCTTCAGCGACTATGCGTATTTTTCCTCCTATTCCGACTCCTGGCTTCGGCACGCGGAGAATTACTGCGCGCAGATGACCACGCGTCTGGGGCTAACCGATCAAAGCTTCGTGGTCGAAGTGGCCAGCAACGACGGCTATCTGTTGCAGTATTTTGTATCCCGGAACATCCCGGTGCTGGGCATCGAGCCCGCGGCCAATGTTGCCGAAGCCGCCGTGAAAAAGGGAGTGCCGACACTGGTGAAGTTTTTCGGCGCCGAGCTGGCCGAGGGGCTGGCGAAGGAGGACCGCTGCGCCGACCTGGTGCTCGGCAATAACGTTCTGGCACAGGTGCCTGACCTAAACGACTTTGTCGAGGGCCTGAAAATCCTCCTCAAACCCGAAGGCGTGCTCACGCTCGAGTTCCCGCACCTCTCGAGGCTGATCGAGCACAACGAGTTCGACACCATCTACCACGAGCATTTCTCCTATTTCTCGCTGCTCACCACCGTCCGCATCCTCGAAGCGCACGGGCTTCGCGTCTTCGACGTCGAGGAGTTGCAGTCGCATGGCGGTTCGCTGCGCGTTTTTGCCTGCCGGGCGGGAGCGACGACCCATCCGGTCGGCCCCAGTGTCGCGCGCATCATTGCCGAGGAGGAGGCTTCGGGTCTGGCCACGCTCGAAGGCTATCGGAGCTTCGCCCGCCAGGTGAAACAGACCAAGCTTGCCCTGCTTGAGCTTCTGTTGCAGGCAGTGCGCGAGGGGAAGAGCATTGCCGGCTACGGCGCGCCCGGAAAGAGCGCCACGCTGCTGCATTCCTGTGGCATCGGCCGGGACCTGATCGAGTACACCGTGGACCGGAGCCCCTACAAGCAGGGACGCTATTTGCCCGGCACCCACATCCCCATTTATCACCCGGACCGCATCCGCGAAACCAAGCCGGACTACATCGTCATTCTGCCCTGGAACCTGCAGCGCGAGATCATGGCGCAGCTGCAGTACGTTCGCGAGTGGGGCGGTAAGTTCATCGTGCCCATCCCCAAGCCCGCAATCTTCTGAACAGAAAGGAGCGATCCGAATATGAAGGTCGTATTATTCTGCGGCGGGGCCGGCATGCGGCTCCGCGGATATGCCGACGATGTGCCCAAGCCGATGGTGCAGATCGGAACGCGTCCCATTCTGTGGCATCTGATGAAGTACTACGCCCACTTCGGCCACAAGGACTTTGTTCTTTGCCTCGGCTACAAAGGCAACTGCATCAAAGACTATTTCCTGCACTACGACGAATCGGTTTCCAACGACTTCGTCTGGTCCAACGGGGGCAAGCGGGTCGAGATGCTCAACCGCGATATCGACGACTGGACCATCACCTTCGTCGAAACCGGCGCAAACGCCAACATCGGGCAGCGGCTCAAGGCGATCGAGCCTTACGTCCAGGACGAGGAGATCTTTCTCGCCAACTACGGTGACGGGCTGAGCGATGTTCCCCTGCCGAGTATGCTGGATCGGTTTCGCGAGAGCGGGGCGGTTGCTTCGCTGCTGCTCGTGCAGCCCACCTCCAGCTTCGATATCGTCCACGCCGAGCAGGATGGAACGGTGAAGGAGATTCGTCCTATCCCCAGCACGGATATCTGGATCAACGGTGGCTTTTTCGCCATGCGCCGGGAGATCTTCCAGTACATCCGCCCGGGTGAGGAACTGGTTCGCGAGCCATTTCAGCGTCTCATCGAACAGCAGGCGCTGTTGGCCTATAAATATCGGGGCTTCTGGCAGTGCATGGATACGTTTAAGGACAAGCAGCATCTGGAAACGCTCAACCAGGCTGCGGCGCCCTGGAAGGTGTGGAGTCAGAATTGCGCAGCTAATCGAACCAGCGCACTCGAGGAGAATTCGCAGCTGGCGGTCCTCGCGCAATTATGATTCCGTTTCGTCTGGGTGAAAGGAGCAGTGGCTCCCTGAAAGTTCTCTGTATTGGGGCGCACTCCGATGACATCGAGATCGGCTGCGGCGGCACGATTCTCCGCCTTGCCGAGGAGTATCCTGGTTGTGAATTTGACTGGGCAGTCTTTAGCGCGGTCGGAGTAAGGGAGGCGGAAGCCAGGCGTGCTGCGCAGCTCTTCGCCGGCTCCCGCCTCAGAGAACCTATTCTCAAAGACTTTCAGGACGGTTTCATGCCGTGGGCCGGCTCGGAGGTTAAAGCGGTGTTCGAGAACGAACTGAAGACCTTGGTTCCCGACATCATCTTCACGCACAACGGCCAGGACGCACACCAGGATCACAGGCTGCTGAATCAGCTCACATGGAACACGTTTCGCAATCACCTGATCCTCGAGTACGAAATTCCCAAATACGATGGC
>JASIAO010000539.1 GCA_030041955.1 Acidobacteriaceae bacterium
CGCGCCGCCAGTAGAAGGCCGCGCCAACGCAGCGCTCATTGAATTTCTGTCGGAACTGTTGGGCGTTCGCCGCACCGACATCGCCATTGCCGGCGGCGAACATGCCCGCACCAAAACTATCCTCATCCGCGACCGCACCGCCGCGGAGATTGCAGCGGCGATCCAGCAGGCCCTCACCGTGCCTGGCTAGCCCACAACCCGGGTTGTGGGCCAGTTTGAGAGAGCAGGGGATCAGATGCGGCGCAGGCGCACCTTCTGCTCCGCGTCGAAGGCCTCGCAATACAAGCGCAGCGCGAGTATGGCGGTTTGCAACTCGGAGTCGATGCGGGTGGTATCCTCAGGATCGCGACTGGCGGTCAGCATATCCCTCAGCTCCTGAATCCGGTATTCCAGATGCAGAATGTGCTCTTGCAGTGTGTTTTGCATGGGAATCTCTGTTTCTATCCGTTGTTGCCGTTTCTCGGCCCCGGCGCAGACCACCTGCAACGCAAGTATATTAGACGGTGCTTTCCAGGCGAGGTTTCGACTGCCCCGGGGATTTGTTGCAAACCGCTTTGCGATTCCGTCGCAAACTGCATCAAGATGCGCTTTGAGGCTCGCCCTCGATAGCAACCTCCTGGCCTGCGCGGAAGGCGTGAACAGCGCTGAGAATCACCAGCAAACAATGGATCTTCTGGCCAGGCTTCCCCGGCCCGACATTATGCTGCCCGTTCGGGTCCTGGGCGATCTGTTTCTTGTGCTCGTACGCAAAGGGCGCCGCACACCGGAACAAGCCCGAGCCGCCATTCTGAACTGGCGAAATTTTTTAGCTCTCGTGGAGAGCTCAGCCGAGATCATGCTGGCTGCGGCGGATCTCGCCGTCATCCCCCAACGCAGTATCTGGGATGCCGTCGTTCTTTGCGCGGCAGATGAATCTGACTGCCGGCTGCTGCTCTCTGCAGACATCCAGGACGGATTCATCTGGCGTGGAGTTACGGTGGTCAATCCCTTCGCGACTCGACGGAATCCTCTGCTGGCAGCCTTACTGGCTGAGTCATTCAGCTCGCCTTCTTTCTCCGCCCCGCATGCGCCGCCGTAGCGCGCTGCGGGAGCTTCTTCGCCGGTGCGGCCTCTTTCTGCTGCGCCATGCTCTTCTTCAGCGCCTCCATCAGATCCACGACCGGAGCCAACTTCCGCTTCGCTTGCTTCTCCGGAGCCGGACTCTCACCCTGCTTGCTCTCGATCAACTGCTCCACCCGCGTCTCATACTCATCCTTGAACTGCTCCGGATGAAACTCCGCCGTAAGCTGCTTCATGAATTGCTCCGCCAGCTCGATCTCCGCCTTCTGCACGTTCGCTTCCGGCTGATTCTCGAACTCCGCCACCGCCCGTATCTCTTCCGGGTAATACAGCGTGTGCAGCACCAGCCCTTTCTCGTAAGGTCGGATCATCACTACCTGCTCGCGCTGGTGCAGCGTGATCTTCGCAATCGCACCCACGTTCAGGTGCTCCATGCCCCGCCGGATCAGCGCATACGCCCGCCGTCCCGGCTCCTCGGCCACGCTGAAGTACGAAGTTTGGAAATACAGCGGGTCCACCTCGTTCAGCTTCACGAACTGAACAATCTCCATCGTCTCCGACGACTGCGCCTCCAGCGCGCGGAGCTCCTCATTGCTCACGCGCACGAAGGTTTCCTTGTCCACCGGATAGCCCTTCACCACTTCGCTGCGCTCCACCACGCGCTCGCAGTGCGGGCAGTACAGTTGCTGCCGGATGCGCGTCCCGCACACCGCATGAATCTGGTTGAAGCTGATGTGATGTTCCCGCGCCGCCACATACAGCCGGATCGGCACCGAAATCAACCCGAACGAAAAATATCCCTTCCAGACCGTCGACGCCATAACTCAGGTGGGATGCGCTCGCACATGCAATCGGATAGCCTGATGAACGCCGTTCGCCCTTGCTTCGCCCGATGCCTACACCCTATTCCCTGCCCGCTGTTCTTTCATTTCGCCCGCGGATGTGTCCGGTCGTACACCTCCGCCACCTGCCCCACCGTCAACTGCGTGTACCGCTGCGTGGTCGAGAGCCGCTCATGCCCCATCAGCTCCTGGATCGCCCGCAGATCCGCGCCCTCCTCCAGCATGTGTGTCCCAAACGCGTGCCGCAACGTGTGCGGATGCACATCCGCCGGCAGGCCGTGCGCCAGCCCGATCCGTTTCACGATGCGCCCCACGCTCCGCGTTGTCAGCCGCCCATCGCCGCGCAGTCGTACATTCAGTAACAGTGCCGGTGACGTTTTCCCAGCCCCAGCCAGCTTCGCCTCGCGCACCGGCAGATATTCCCGAATCGCCTGCGCCGCCGCATCGCCCAGCGGTACATAGCGCTCCTTCCGTCCCTTACCCCGCACCAGGATCGCCTCGTTGGCCCAGTGAATATCAGCCAGATCGATCCCTACCAACTCCGCGTTGCGAATCCCGCATCCGTAAAGCAGCTCGAAGATCGCGCGGTCTCGCTCCGGCCACGCCGCAGCCTCATCTGCCGCGCTCTCCACCACGCGGTTCATCTCCTCAATTGTCGGGACCCGCGGCAGATGCTTTGGCAGCTTCGGCGTCGCCACCAGCGCCGCCGGGCTCTGCTCCACCAGCCCCTGCCGCGCCATCCATTTGAACCACGACCGGATCGCCGCCAGCGCCCGCGCCACCGACGCCTTCCCCAGCCCTCGTACGTACAGCTCGCCCAGATAAACCCGTATCTGCTGGTGCTCGATCTGCTTTAGCGCCAGCTTCGCCCCGTATCGCTGTGTCAGAAACTCCGCGAAACAGTGCAGCTCCCGCTCGTACGCCCGCACTGTATGCGGGCTCGCATTCCGCTCGTTCCGCAGCATCGCGGCAAAGTCTTCCACTCGCCGCGCTGCCTCCGATTTCGCCTTTTTCGCGCCGCTCACGGCCCCACCCGTTTTGCACGAGGATGATGCGCGCGATGCACGGCCTTCAGGCGTCCCAGCGCCAGATGCGTGTACACCTGCGTCGTCGCGATGTCCGCATGCCCCAGGAGTGTCTGCACCGTCCGCAGATCCGCGCCGCGCTCCACCATATGCGTTGCGCAGCTATGCCGCAGTTTGTGCGGGCTCGCGGCCTCATCGCTCTGCTTCACCAGATGCCACACCCATCCCCGTCCCAGCGGCTGCCCGCGCTCCGATAAAAACAGCCGGCTCGTGGGACGCTTCGCCAGTGCTGGCCGCCCATGCTGAAGATATTTCTCCAGCGCTTCCACCGCTGCACGTCCCAGCGGCACAATTCTTTCTTTGTCGCCCTTGCCACGCACCAGCGCTCTGCCGGCATCGAGCGACAGGTCGGCCACATTCAGACCGGTCAGCTCCGAAACCCGCAGCCCGGCTGCATACAGCAGCTCCAGAATAGCCCTGTCCCGCAAAGCCAGCGCATTCGCCGGAGCCCCATCGGCCCTCATCGCCGACCGCTCCAGCATCCCCTCCACTTCCTGCATAGCCAGCGATTTTGGAAGTACCTTCCACGTCGCCGGCGTTTCCAGATTCAGGGTCGGGTCGCGTCGGATCCGCTTATCCAGCAGCAGCCACTTATAGAATCCGCGCAGGCAGGAGAGTTTCCGCGCCGCCGATCGCGACTCCACCCCATGCTTCGCCAGATGCTCCAGGAACCCTGCTACCTTCGCCTGTGTCGCGTCCGGCAAGCGCAGCGGCTCCAGAAATTCCGCAAACTGCAATAGGTCGCGCTCGTACGCGTCGCAGGAGAGTGGACGCAGTCCCTTCTCCACACGCAGATAGGCGAGGAATTCCCGGATCAGAGCCGGATTGCTGTCAGCGGATTGCCTCGACGCTACCACGCTTCTGATTATCGAAGCTGTGGCGCGCGCGTATCAGTATCGAACCAGGTTCCACCCGGAGCAGCCGCCACGGATAGCTTCAGACTCGGCCGCGCAACGCTTCCGCGATCAGCGCCGCTCCGATGCAGCATAACGCAGCCCACACGCACTGCAGGAAGACGCCACTGTGCAAACGCCGATTGATCGCCCGCCCCAGGAACACCGCGGGCAGCATCGCCGGCAGTGACAGCAGATAATCGTAAGTCACTGTGCGCGTCCACAGACCCGCTATCCAGAAGCCGGAGAGCCCCAGCAGACTTGCCGGCAGGAAGTATGCCTGCAGCGTGGCGCGAAACTGCTGTGCCGCCCACTGGCGTCTGGCGCCATATAACACCAGAGGAGGCCCATTCATGCCAAAAGCGCCCCCCAGCACTCCTGCACTGAATCCGCACGCCGCCAGCCAGGCCCGGCTGCGGGCTGGCGCCCCCATGGGCGCCCTGCGCTTCAGCGACCAGAGGGAGTGCGCCAGAATCAGGGTTCCCATCGCTCCCTTCAGTGCCGCCGCATGCCCGCTCTTCAGCAGCATCACGCCTGCGGGTATGCCGGGAACCGTAGCCAGCAAGAGCCAGCCGGCGCTTCGCAGTTCCGCCCGGCGCCAGTCCTGCGCCACCACGATCGCCGCAATGGTCACGGAAACCAGTACTGCCAGCGGAGCCGCAATCTGCAGGGGAAGAAAGAATGCCAGCAGGGGCACGGCAAAGAGCGCTTCGCCAAAACCCAGCGCCGACCGAATCAGCGTGGCCGCGAAAACGATCAGCAGCACCGCCAGCGCTGCCGGGTCCATCTTCATGAATGACAAAAGCCCGGCGCTATCGCGACGCGGCTCGAGCCGATTTCCCGCTCAGCTCCGCCGCCCGCGCCTCGGCATAAGCCGCGGCGCCCATCAGCGCAGCCCGGCTCTCCAGGATGATGTGCACCGGCGTCTGCAGCAGCAGATCGCTCAACCGCCCCTTATCCGCGAACGCCTGCATGAACGCGCCATTCTGCATTGTCTTCATGATCTTCGGCGCAATCCCACCGCCCAGATACATGCCGCCCACGGCGAGCACCTTAAGCACCATGTTCCCGGCCTCGGCCCCGTACGCGCCCGCGAATATCTCCAGCGCCTTCGCGCACAGCTCGCTCCTGCACTGCTCGCCTACTTCGCCGATGACCGCGTTCGGATCTTCCGTCGCCATGCGATCCTTCAGCCATGCCGGCTCGTCCATCCCCTTCGCGTCGCGAAGGAATGCGTAGACGTTGCCCAGCCCCGGCCCGGAAATTACCCGCTCCCAGCTCACGCGCCCACCCAGCTTTTTCATCAGGTACTGGAGCAGTTCCATCTCCAGCGGATTGCGCGCCGCGAAATCGCAGTGACCGCCCTCTGACGCCATCGGCACGTGAGACTTGCCGTCCCACACCAGCACGCCCTCGCCCAGCCCCGTGCCCGCCGACACCAGCGCTCGATTGCCGACCGCCGCCGGATCGCCCGCATTCAGCGTAAAAATCTGCGCCGGCGTCAGCTCCGGCACGCCATATCCGTTCGCTTCCAGATCGTTGATCAGGAACAGATGCGCGATGTTCAGATCTTTTGAGAGCTCCCGGCTGTCCAGCACCCACGGCAGATTCGTCAGCCGCAGCCGTCCGCCCTTCACCGGTCCCGGCACTCCGAAGCACGCCGCCGTCACTTCCGGATTGCCGCTCTCCTGCAAAAACCGCCGGACAATCTCTTCGAGCCCCGAAAATTCCTGCGCCGGGTACTTCTCGTCGCGCACGTGCGCCAGTTTTCCGTGTTCGAACCCATACAACGCTAAGTGAACCTTGGTGCCGCCTACGTCCCCGGCCACAATCATCGAGTGATCTCCAGTGTCCCTTCTCCCTGCTCGTTCGGCGCTGGCAGATTCGCCGCAGCCGCCCTGTCCAGCAAGAATAGCAGCCTGCCATTCTGCGGCTGGATCAGCTGGGAGGGCAGCGTCTCCGAATCGTACGGGC
>JASIAO010000062.1 GCA_030041955.1 Acidobacteriaceae bacterium
CCGAGATAGACGATGGGGCCGTCGAGATTCGGATGGCGCAATGCGCCCTTTGTGACGACGAAGTCGCCCTCGATGCAGGGAAGGTCGACGAATTCAAGCTGCTGCGAGAGCGCGAACGCGGAGGAGGTGATGGCGTGGACGTCGAGCGGCGGCTTCGGCTGCTCCATGGGGTTCGGCTCAGCGCCCGCGCCGCGATCGTGCCAGAATTTTCCGCCGCGCCGCGCTGCAACTTTGCCGTAATATCCCGCGGCCCAGCGCGCGTGGCGGAGGGAAGCCTCTTCCAGATTTGCACGGTAAAAGCACATCGATGTGTTGACGGAGTCCGGCCGGCGCAGGAGCGTGTTGGCGACTATGGCCGCGGCCAGAGCGCTCTGTATCGCCTTCTGCACACCGCTCGAAGAGACAGGGTCGATGGCCAGCGCGGCTTCGCCCACGCGCAGGCTGGTTGCGGTCACGTAATCTTCGGCGAGATACGGCGTCGCGTCGATCGCCTGCACAAGCGTGGCCAGCTGCGCATAGCGGGAGCCAGCCAGCAGGCCTGAGCGGCACAATCGCGAGAGAAATTCGGCGTGGACGGAGCCGCTGCGAGTCGCGCGGAATTCCACAGGATCGACAAAGATCAGCGTGTTGTACGTTCCATCCGGCAGCGGGACGCCCCAGTACCAGGCATTGTCGCCGGCCTCAATGCGTGGCTCGCGCGGCAGATCGGAGCCCCGCCAGTACGCGTAGAGCGCCAGCGTGGGACAGCCGGTGCGGTGGCGCTGTGCAGCACCCGACGACCGTCCTCCGGCATCGGCCAGGAAATCCGCGCGCAGTACGATTGTGCCGGTCTCAGTGACAATTTGAATCGCCCATCCCTGCGCGGTTTTGGTCCGCTCAACCGCCCGTGCCGGCTGCAGCACACGTACGCCAAGGGATTGCGCACGGTCGAGCAAAAGCTGATCGAAGATGCCGCGATCGACGAGCAAGCCTTCCTCGCGAGGGTCCTCTCGCACGTGCGCGTCACCATCCCAATGCACCAGAACCCGGCGCACGCGCTGGAGTCCCGCAGATTCGATCGCTTCGCGCGCGCCGACGGTGTCGAGGAGCGGTCGAACACCGGGACTGAGCGACTCACCCAGATGCCGGCGCGGAAAACGTGCCCGCTCCACCAGGGTGACCGTGTGGCCGAGCTGCGCCATGCGCGCGGCGAAGACGCTGCCCGCCGGTCCCGCACCGATTACGCAGACATCCGCCATGCTGCGCTTCCTTCCGCCGGACGCCGCGGCAGCGCGTCGGCCTGCGAGAGCCGCAGATATGCTTCGAGGCAGTAGTGCAGCCAGCCGCGGATGTAATCGCAGGCGGGGCGCCCACGCCGGATCACCTCATGATGGCAACCGCCGCCGCAGAGATAGCGCGCCCAACAGCTCCGGCATGGTTCCTGGCGGTGAACATGCCGCACGGTGAGCCATTCTGTCTGCCGCTCGATGCTGATACCCTCGGCGAGCGAACCCATCGCGCCGGTTGCATCGCCCACGAAGCGATGGCACGCGGCCAGATCGCCGTCGGCGGAGACGCCGAGATAACCGGCGGCGGCGCCGCAGGGATAGGGGCGATGCGTGCCGCGCTCGATCTCGCGCAACGCGTTCACCATGTTGGCAAAGGCGTAGCGTTCGCCGGCCACTGAGCGGCGCTCAAACTCGCGGCCACAGTCGATCATTTCGGCCAACATCCCTTCCAGGTCCCCACTCTGCATCTCGCCGTTGCCGGTGGGCGCACTGAGCATGGGAGAAAATCCGACGCTGTGAAATCCGGCAGCGAGGAACTCATCGAGAGCGCGCCGCAGCTCCAGGTTGTGTGGCGTTACGGTTACGCGCGCGGAAACCTGCATCCGGCGCTGTCGTTTGAGAAACGGTGTCACGCGCGCCATGATCGCGTCGAAGCTGCCATTGCCGCTCTTATAAGGACGCAGCGCATTGTGGACTTCGCGCGGGCCGTCGAGGCTGACCGTTACCGCGAATCCATGCGCTTCAAAGAATTCCGCATCGTCTTCGGTGAGCAGCGTGCCGTTGGTGGTGATCGAAAATGTGATCGGGACGCCGCGCTGCGCGGCCAGTTCTTCCGCGTACAGGGTGGCGGCGCGGAGCACGCTGCGGTTCACGAGCGGCTCTCCGCCGAGAAACGATAAATTTAGCCTCGCGCCGGGCCCGGCGTTGTTCACCAGCATTTCCACGGCACGCTCTGCGGTTTCCTGAGGCATGTTTTTTGCCGCGCCACCAAATTCTCCCTGCTGCGCATAACAATACGTGCAGCCGAGGTTACATTTTTGGGCGATGGCCAGCGAGAGCGCGTGAATCGGCGGCGGCGCCAGCGGCGCATCGTCGATGAGGGGAGCCGCGGCGAGATACGCCTGCTCCAGCAACGAATCTACTTCGTCGCTGTTCCCAGCCTCCATGGCCGCGCCCAGCCCTGCAAACAGTACAGGGTCCGCGTCATACAACTGGCTACCGTTGGCAAGAAAGAGGTGTCGGCCATCCTCCGTCTCGAGCAGGTGCAACTGCGGAAGGCGCGGAGCCGACGCGCTCATGCAGCGGGCCGCATCGGCCAAGCTCAACACACGCCTCCGCTCCCGTCACCGTGTTCATCGTCTTCGGCTGAGGCGGCCAGCTCTCCCGGGCCATCCTTACCGCCAATCTGGAAGCGCAGCCACTTCTGCCAGTCGGTGAAAAGCTCGTTGTAGAGGATGAGCCGCGAATCGACGTAATCATCGGGAACGTAGTCGCCGGTGCGTTTCTTCTGCAGCCAGTTGTCGCCTCTGCTCAGGCCGTCCGAACCCGGCTGAATGTTGATGAAGTCAGGCCGCGCACTCGCCCAGTAATAGCACGAGCACTCGCGATAATCGTTCTGCCACGGCGAGCACAGACCCTGTGTCAGCTCGCCGGCCATGGCCAGCGCCTGGGAGATGACCGCGGTTCCCTCGTCGAAAAAATTCCGAATCTCCATCTCGATGCTGACGTAGTTTTTCTTCGTCTCCGGCCCGTCTTCCATGATGGGCTGTTGCTCCTCCGCCGGCTGAGCGGTGAAGTCGCAACGCACCGTCTTGCCCTGAAAGGCGTGCAGCACCGGCGCGAGCAGATTTGACCACTCCAACTGCGCCAGGCCGTACGGGTTTTTGTCGGTGGTGAGCACGATTTTGCCCCCCATGTCGGACGACGCAGGTCCGAAGATCGTGGTCATGGTTGGGACGGAGCGCCCATCCTTCAGAACGATGCGCAGCAGGCGACAGCCGATCAGCTTCGTGAATTCCGCGGGGGCGTCGGAATCGACGGCCATCACCATGTTGTCGT